>JAFXAR010000031.1 GCA_017516885.1 Bacteroidaceae bacterium | reverse complement strand
GAATGAGTTGCCCTGCCAACCGAGCTAATTCGGCAAAACGCTAACTAAATGTTCGCTAAAAATATCTTTACCATCCGCACCTACTCATTGTTCATATTTGGACGAATGAGTTGCCCTGCCAACCGAGCTAATTCGGCAAAATGCTAACTAAATGTTCGCTAAAAAATATCTTTATCATCCGCACCTACTCATTGTTCATATTTGGACGAATGAGTTGCCCTACCAACTGAGCTAATTCAATTGCGCAATCATTATTTTGCGTCGCGAAGATAGTGCAAATAGTAAATAAATCAAAATGCGCAGTCGTATTTTTTCAAAAATAACAGAAAGTTTATTGCACTGATAGGCAAATTGTATATCTTTGCTCATGGCAATAAATACAATAAAATAAATACAATAATAATTATGGAAGTAAGAAAATATATTCAGGAGAACGAGGAGCGCTTCCTCAAGGAATTGGATTCTTTAATACGCATTCCCAGCATAAGTGCAAAAACCGAACACAAGGCCGATATAGCCGCTTGTGCCGAAAGGTGGAAGGAATTGCTGCTTGAGGCTGGCGCTGATAGGGCAGAGGTAATGCCTTCGGAGGGCAATCCGCTTGTGTATGGCGAAAAAACAGTTGATTCTTCAGCGCCCACCGTGCTCATATATTCCCATTACGACGTCATGCCGGTTGAGCCATTGGATTTGTGGAACACTAATCCATTTGAGTTAGTAATAAAGGACGGTCGCATTTGGGCGCGCGGTGCTGATGATGACAAGGGGCAGGCCATGATTCAGGCTAAAGCCTTTGAATACGTCGTAAAGAACAACCTTTTGAAGCACAACGTAAAATTCATTTTTGAAGGCGAAGAGGAAATTGGTTCTCCAAGCCTCAATGCGTTTCTTAAGGAGAACAAGGAACTTTTAAAGGCCGACATTATTCTCGTGAGCGACACAAGCATGTTAGGAGCAGAGCTTCCATCGCTTACAACAGGCTTGCGCGGTCTTGCATATTGGGAAGTTGAAGTGACCGGTCCTAACCGCGACCTGCATTCAGGGCATTTCGGCGGTGCGGTTGCCAATCCAATCAATGTGCTCTGCGAGATGATAGCAAAAATGACCGATGAAGATGGACGCATAACTATCCCCGGTTTTTACGATGATGTCGAAGAACTCTCCAAGGAAGAGCGAGAAATGCTTTCATCAATACCGTTTGACGAAGAGAAATACAAAGCAGCCATAGATGTAAACGCACTGCGTGGCGAAAAGGGATACTCGACCCTTGAACGCAACAGTTGCCGTCCATCGTTTGATGTTTGCGGAATATGGGGCGGATATACTGGCGAAGGAAGCAAGACTGTTCTCCCCTCAAAAGCATTCGCCAAGGTTTCCTGCCGCCTTGTGGCACATCAGGACCACGAAAAGATTTCAAAAATGTTTGCCGATTATTTCACTTCAATTGCCCCTGCATGCGTAAAGGTAAAAGTTACCCCAATGCATGGCGGACAAGGCTATGTGTGCCCAATTGCACTGCCTGCATACAAGGCGGCCGAGGCCGGTTTTGAGAAAGCTTTTGGCAAGAAGCCCCTGGCTGTTCGCCGTGGCGGAAGCATTCCAATTATAAGCGACTTTGAAAAGATTCTTGGCGTAAAGACCATACTCATGGGATTTGGCCTTGAGAGTGATGCAATCCATTCTCCCAACGAGAACTTCAGCCTCGACATATTCCGAAAGGGCATTGAAGCGGTAGTTGAGTTCCACAAGAATTACAAAGGATAGTATTTATAAATATTGAAACAGCAGGGCCGGGCATTTGCTCTGCATTTGCGGTTTAGGTGTAGTCATCTGAAAAAATCATCCCAACCGCTCACGCGTATGCGATTTTTTTATTATCTTCGCGGCATAATTTTTGGATTATGAGAACGGAAAAGAACAAAAAATGCATGCCGGTGGAGAATAAAAGATGCTCTGCCATGCTTATTGCCTCTCTGTTTTCAGTAAATATGAATATTTTTTTGTAGTTTTATTATAGTCGTTTCTTTATGGAACGACTTTTTTTGTATATTAGCGGAAATTATTTAGATTTTTTATGGAATCTCTATTACATGAATGTGGTGTTGCGATGATTCGCCTGCGTAAGCCGTTGAACTATTATCAGGAGAAGTACGGCACATGGGCGTATGGAATGAACAAATTGTTCCTTTTGATGAACAAGCAGTATAACCGTGGCCAGCAGGGTGCAGGTATTGCTTGCGTAAAGCTAAAGGCCTCTCCTGGCGAAGATTACATGTTCCGCGAGCGTGCCGAAGGTTCTGGCGCGATATCTGAGGTGTTTGATGCAGCAAACAAGGGCATTGCCTCCCACCCGAAGGAGATGAAGAACAATGCCAATTACGCATACCGTCATTTTGGCTTTGCCGGTGAACTTTACATGGGGCATCTGCGCTATTCGGCAACAGGAAAAACCGGCATGCAGTATGTGCACCCATTCCTCCGCCGCAACAACTGGAGGGCAAAGAACCTTTCATTGTGCGGAAACTTTCATATAACAAATGTTGACGACGTTTTCCATGAGCTTGTTTCTCACGGCCAGCATCCCCGCGTGCATGCCGACACATATATAATGCTTGAACTCATGGGCCACCGCCTTGACCGCGAAGTTGAACGAATTTTCAAGGAATGCGAAGCCGAAGGCCTTGAGGGCATGGATATAACAAACACCATTGAGGAGCGTGTTGACATGGCAAACGTACTGCGCACCTCAACCCCAATGCTCGATGGCGGATATGTATTCTGCGGCGTTACAGGAAGCGGCGAAATGTTCGCCATGCGTGACCCCTGGGGCGTGCGCACAGCCTATTGGTATGCCAACGACGAGATATTCCTTGTTGCAAGCGAGCGCGCAGCGCTGCAGACAGCAATGAATCTCAAGGCCGAAGATGTAATAGAAATAAAGCCGGGCGAAGCACTCATAATGAACAAGCGCGGCGAACTGCGCAGGGAAATAATCATTGAGCAGAAGGCTTTCCTGCCATGCTCATTTGAGAGAATATACTTCAGCCGCGGAAATGACGGCGACATCTACCGCGAAAGAAAGCTCCTTGGTTCAAACCTTAAGGAGAAGATACTCAAGGCCATCAACTACGACCTTGACAACACCGTCTTCTCTTTTATTCCCAATACTGCCGAAATGGCATTCTACGGAATGGTGGAAGGTATGGAAGAGTTTCTTAACGAGTGGAAAATAAAGGAGCTCACATCGGGCAAGGATTTCACTCCCGAGGAACTGCAGGCCATTGTTTCAAAGAAGGTACGCCAGGAAAAGGTTGCCAACAAGGACATAAAGATGCGCACATTTATTTCAACAAGCGACAAGCGCAACGACCTTGCGGCTCACGTCTACGACATAACCTACGGCACAATAAAGCCAAAGGTTGACAATCTTGTTGTAATAGACGACAGCATTGTGCGCGGAACTACTTTGAAGCAGAGCATTCTCAATATTCTCGACCGTCTTGAACCCAAAAAAATAATTGTAGTATCTTCAAGTCCGCAGATACGTTACCCCGACTACTACGGCATAGACATGGAGAAGTTTGACCACTTTGTAGCCTTCAAGGCCGCACTTGAACTGCTATACGAGAACGGCAAGCGCTCACTCATTGACGAGACATACCATGCATGCCTTGAGGAGTTAAAGAAACCCGATGCCGAACAGGTAAACTGCACACGCGCCATCTACCGTCCGTTCACAGCCGACGAGATTTCGCAGAAGATTGCCGACCTGCTTAAGCCGGTTGACCTGAATGCCGAACTTGAGCTTGTGTTCCAAAGCCTTGAAGGTCTGCACAATGCATGCCCCAACCATTTGGGCGACTGGTATTTCAGCGGCATATATCCCACACCTGGCGGAAACCGCCTTGTAAACGAGGCGTTTGTGTACCACTACGAGAAATACCTATATAAATAAACAGCTGTCCCTGCAAAGTTAAGCATAGGGAATTAGCAATTGCTTTGCAACGCAATAATTTGACAACAACAAACATTATAATATAATCATGAAAGAGAAACTGAAAAAGGTGTTATTGCTCGGCTCCGGCGCTCTGCGCATCGGCCAGGCTGGCGAGTTTGACTATTCCGGTTCACAGGCATTGAAGGCCCTGCGCGAAGAGGGCATCCAGTCAGTGCTTATCAACCCCAATGTTGCAACCATCCAGACTTCGGAAGGCATCGCCGACAAAGTCTATTTCCTGCCGGTTGACATACACAACGTAGAGGAGATTATTAAGAAGGAGCGTCCCGATGGCATTCTGCTTGCGTTTGGCGGACAGACCGCACTGAACTGCGGAACGGAACTATACCAAAAGGGCATACTTGAGAAATACGGCGTTAAGGTTCTTGGAACTTCAGTAGAGGCAATCATGTATACAGAGGACCGCGACCTCTTTGTAAAGAAGCTCGATGAGATTCCAATGAAGACACCGGTGAGCCAGGCTGTTGAGAGCATGGAAGATGCCCTTGCAGCAGCACACAGAATTGGTTTCCCTGTAATGGTGCGCTCGGCTTATGCACTTGGCGGCCTCGGAAGCGGAATCTGCAAGGATGAGGAAAGCTTCAAGGAACTTGCAGAGAGCGCCTTCACCTTCTCTAGCCAGATTCTTGTAGAAGAGTCGCTCAAAGGCTGGAAGGAGATTGAGTTTGAGGTAATCCGTGATGCCAATGACCACTGCTTCACAGTTGCAAGCATGGAGAACTTTGACCCTCTAGGCATACACACCGGCGAATCAATAGTTGTTGCGCCAACATGTTCGCTCACTCCTGAGCAGGTTAAGTTCATGCAGGAGATTTCAGTTAAGGCAATCCGCCATTTGGGCATTGTGGGCGAGTGCAATATCCAGTATGCATTCAACGCCGAAACTAATGACTACCGCGTTATTGAGGTGAACGCCCGCCTGAGCCGCTCATCGGCGCTTGCATCAAAGGCAACCGGCTATCCTCTTGCATTTGTTGCAGCAAAGATTGCCCTGGGATACACTCTCGATGAGATTGGCGAAATGGGCACACCGAACAGTGCATACAAAGCCCCCGAACTTGACTACCTTATATGCAAGATTCCACGTTGGGACTTGACTAAGTTCGCAGGCGTATCACGCCAGATTGGCTCAAGCATGAAGTCTGTTGGTGAAATCATGTCAATAGGCCGTTCTTTTGAAGAGGTAATTCAAAAGGGCCTTCGCATGATAGGGCAGGGCATGCACGGTTTTGTAGGCAACGAGCATACTCACTTTGACAATCTTGACGAAGAGCTTGCTAACCCAACCGACATGCGCGTATTCTCAATCGCATCGGCACTTGAGGAGGGCTACACAGTTGAGCGCATAAGCGAGCTTACAAAGATTGACCCATGGTTCTTGGGCAAGCTGAAGAATATTGTTGACTACAAGCATCTGCTTGAAGGCTACAACACCCTTGAGGAACTCCCTGAAGAGGTTCTGCGCCGCGCCAAGGAACTCGGTTTCTCCGACTTCCAGATTTCACGCTTTGTGCTTAAGGAGCAGAAGAACATGGAAACCGGAAACCTTGCAGTCCGTGCACGCCGCAAGGAACTCGGCATACTCCCTGCAGTAAAGCGCATCAACACAGTTGCATCGGAGCATCCAGAACTTACAAACTATCTCTACATGACCTACGGAGCAAAGGGATACGATGTGAACTACTACAAGAACGACAAATCTGTTGTTGTGCTTGGTTCAGGAGCATATCGCATAGGTTCATCAGTTGAATTTGACTGGTGTTCTGTGAACGCTGTGCAGACAGCACGCAAGCTTGGCTACAAGTCTATAATGATAAACTACAACCCGGAGACTGTGTCTACCGACTACGACATGTGCGACCGCCTCTACTTTGACGAGCTGTCGCTTGAGCGTGTTCTTGATGTTATTGACCTTGAGCAGCCGGGCGGTGTAATTGTATCAGTGGGCGGACAGATTCCTAACAACCTTGCAATGAAGCTGCACCGTCAGGCAGTGCCCATCCTCGGCACATCGCCTCTCTGCATTGACCGCGCCGAGAACCGCCACAAGTTCTCAGCAATGCTTGACCAGCTTGGCATTGACCAGCCAGCATGGAAAGAGCTTACAAGCATTGAGGATATGAAGGAGTTTGTAGGCAAAGTAGGCTATCCGGTGCTTGTGCGCCCATCGTATGTACTTTCAGGCGCAGCCATGAACGTCTGCTACAACGAAGAGGAACTTCAGGAATTCCTCAAGATGGCTGCAGAGGTTTCAAAGGAATTCCCTGTTGTAGTTTCACAGTTCATGATGGAAACCAAGGAGATTGAGTTCGATGCAGTTGCACAGAATGGCGAGGTTGTGGAATATGCAATTTCGGAGCATGTTGAGTTTGCTGGTGTCCACTCAGGCGATGCAACACTTGTGTTCCCTGCACAGAAAATATACTTTGAGACAGCGCGCCGCATTAAGAAGATAAGCCGCCGCATTGCAAAGGAACTTAACATTTCAGGACCGTTCAATATTCAGTTCCTGGCTAAAAACAACGAGGTAAAGGTTATTGAGTGCAACCTCCGCGCATCACGCTCATTCCCATTTGTTTCAAAGGTACTCAAGCGCAATTTCATTGAGACAGCAACACGCATCATGCTCGATGCCCCATACAGCAAGCCCGACAAGTCGGCATTCGATATCGACTGGATTGGCGTTAAGGCATCGCAGTTCTCGTTCAGCCGCCTGCATCAGGCCGACCCTGTGCTTGGCGTAGACATGTCATCAACGGGAGAGGTTGGCTGCATTGGCGACGACTTTGACGAAGCGCTTCTCAACGCAATGATAGCCGTAGGCTACAGCGTGCCAAAGAAGAATGTGATGCTCTCCTCAGGTGCTGCCAAGTCAAAGGTTGACTTGCTTGAGCCATCGGCAGTGCTGCAGCAGAAGGGATACAATATCTATGCAACAATGGGTACAGCAAAATTCCTCAACGAGCATGGCATCAAGGCTACACCGGTAATGTGGCCCGATGAAGACCCCGGCGCCGAGAACAATGTGATGCAGATGATTGCCGACCACCGTTTCGACCTAATCATCAACATACCGAAGAACCATACCAAGCGCGAACTTACCAATGGCTACCGCATCCGCCGTGCAGCCATTGACCACAACACTCCGCTCATTACCAATGCACGCCTTGCAAGCGCATTCATCAATGCCTTCTGCAACATCGACGTGAATGAGCTGCCGGTGAAGAGCTGGGACGAGTTTAAGTAAAATAGGCTTGCCCAAGCAACAAATCTCGCGCTATCCGAAGGAACAGCGCGAGATTTGTTGCTTCATATTATATGTCAACAGGATATAATGTGGCTCTATTGAATTTTTCCATATTTCAGTTCATTTTTCAAAATCTCATATACATAGGCCGAACTCTCAATATACAGTCCGGTATCCTCATCTGAAAGTTTTGCAAAGGTTTCGGAATTATGAAAAACGCCAAGAGCCTCCGACAAACCATATCCCTCATCATCCATTAGATAAATGATAATATCCTTAGTTATTCCTTCTATAAGGTATCGCACTCTCTTGTTCATATTTTCTTAAGGTATTTTATTGCTGCAGACGAATGAAAGAAATACTGCGAAGAAATTTTCTTATAACGCAAACCGTTAACAAGCATAGGCAAGTCAATAATGCCGTCGTCAAAGTTACGGAAGAGCGTTGCAATTGTATCGTCAGCAACAGGGCCAATTACGATGTCGTATGCATGTATAGGATGAATATTGTTCTTACTGCGATTAGACATAACAAATAATGCCCACTCCTGAGAAGGTTCATCAAATCGCTTGACGATTAAGTTACCCAATGCAACCTCGTCAAAATGAAACTTGTTTACAACAGGTTCACCACCATAGATTTTTGCAGTGCGCTTAGCCATTTCAAATGCCTGCTCCTTAATCTCAGTCAAATAAAATCCCTGTCCAAAATCTTTGTATGGCTTGCATTTTGCAAGGTCTATCTGCTCAATTACGATGTTAGAACCGTGATAAAGTATCATAGCACACCTCCTCCATTATTAAGGCAAACATGGGTTAAATCCTGTACACTGTCATCAAATGAGAGCAGATGCTCTGCTTCGTAGTGTTCAGCAAGAAAATCTATCCCTTTAAAACGTACCAGGTAATTGCTTGCTTCGCGAGTTGTCATCCGGTGAGCAGCAGCAAACTCATTTATGGCAGCAATTATGTAGCCAACAATCCGTTTGTCAGTCCTTTGTTCACTTTTAAGACTTACAGAAGCTGATAGCCCCAAGGCGGTCAACACCTTGGTAACAGTCTTAATTGTAAGTCCCTTGCCACTCTCAATTTTTGATATTTGCGCCTTGCCCACGCCAACCAGCTCGCCAAGTTCATCTTGAGTCATCCCGCGGCGCAAGCGTTCTTTGCGAATCATAGCACCAATGTTATCAATTCTTGCGGTCATAGCATCAATCCTTTTTGCAAATCTAAAACAAAGTTTCCAATTTAGGAAACAATCTAATGAAAAATTTGTTTGAAAAAGTAATGAAAAACCGCTTTAGGAAACAGGCCTACACCAAATTACTGAAAACATGAAGCTTCAGGAATGCCATTCTTGTTTTATTTTAAAAACCTGAAGCATCTTAATATTTTATACGTTATACTGAGCATAATAGTATATTTGACTATATTTTGAATTTATCACATTTGTTCGTATATTTGCGGCAAACCGCGAACATAGACCGCACTCGCTGTGATAAACACTTAAAAACCAATAATACTATGGAAATACCTTTTGCAGAATCGTGGAGAATAAAGATGGTTGAACCCATCCGCAAGAGCACACGCCAAGAGAGAGAACAGTGGATTAAGGAGGCGAACTACAACCTCTTTCAGTTAAAATCGGAGCAAGTATACATTGACTGCCTTACCGACTCGGGAACAGGAGCAATGAGCGACCGTCAATGGGCAGCACTCATGATGGGCGACGAAAGCTATGCCGGTTCATCATCCTTCTTCCAGCTGAAGGATACAATCACACGCCTGACAGGCTTTGAGTATGTAATCCCCACCCACCAGGGCAGAGCTGCCGAAAATGTACTCTTCAGCCACCTGGTAAAGAATGGCGACATTGTACCCGGCAACTCACATTTTGACACCACCAAAGGACATATCGAGAGCCGCAAGGCCACAGCTTTGGACTGCACCGTGGACGAGGCAAAGGACACACAGCTCGAAGTGCCATTCAAGGGAAATGTTGACCCGCAAAAATTAGAGAAGGCATTAGCAGAACACGCCGACAGAATACCTTTCATCATCATCACCATAACCAACAACACCGCAGGCGGGCAGCCTGTTTCAATGCAGAACCTGCGCGAGGTGCGTGCCATTGCCGACAAATACGGCAAGCGCGTCATCTACGACTCGGCGCGCTTTGTTGAGAATGCCTATTTCATAAAGACACGCGAAGAGGGTTATGCCGGCAAGACCATCAAAGAGATTGTAAAGGAAATATATTCGCTGGCCGACGGCATGACAATGAGTGCCAAGAAAGACGGTATTGTAAACATGGGCGGTTTCATAGCTACACGCCACGAGGACTGGTACGAAGGCGCAAAGAAATACTGCATACCCTTTGAAGGCTACCTTACCTACGGCGGCATGAACGGCCGCGATATGGCAGCATTAGCAGTAGGCCTTGACGAAAACACCGAGCTCGACAACATTGAAACACGCATTCGCCAAGTGCAATATCTAGCCGCAAAATTAGACGAATATGGCATACCATACCAGCGCCCCGCAGGCGGACACGCACTCTTCGTTGACGCCGACATGGTGCTTTCAAATGTGCCGAAGGAAGAATTCCCGGCACAGACACTTGCAATAGAACTTTACCTTGAAGCCGGCGTGCGCGGCTGCGAAATAGGCTACATTCTTGCCGACAGAGACCCTGTAACCCGCGAGAACCGCTTTGGAGGCCTTGACCTGCTTCGCCTCTGCATTGCCCGCCGCGTATACACCAACAACCACATGGATGTAATTGCCGCAGCCCTGAAGAACGTCTACGACCGCCGCGACACCATCCGCCACGGCGTGCGCATAGTTTGGGAAACAGAACTAATGCGCCACTTCACAGTGAAGCTGGAGAGAATAGAGGAATAACCTTAATTTTCTATTCAATAATGGCTGGCAGAATTCTGCCAGCCATTATTGAATAGGTTCGTATATATTATTGCCACAGCGATAAATTTCTTTTGTAAAATCTTGTTATTCTATCTTAAATGCATTACCCAAAATCCCGAAGAGTGTATGAAGTCGGAGGTGAAAATGGTATGGAAGTAGATGTGCTCGGCTTTGTGAAATTGACACTGATTTAATGTAAATTATATAATATACTATATAAAAATATCGTCTTTTTTATTTGGTATATTGAGTAAGAAACTGTCGGAAAGTGTAAAGCAGCCATCTTCTATTAACCGTTTGGCGAATGTATTGTCCTCGGCAGGGCAAAAGATACATTCTATGACCTTAATGGAGTATATGAAATATATGGAAGAGACATGGCTGTTGTTCAGTATGTGTAACTATGCAGCGAAATTTGCCGAAAAAGAGAGCGCGAAAAAATACTATTTCCGTGACAATGGCATCCTAAACCTTTTCCTGACCGATCCCGAAACATCGCTGCTTGAAAACCGAGTAGCCATTGAATTGAAAAAGAAATATGGCGATGAAGTCTATTTCTACAACAAAGCAGTTGAAGTTGATTTCTATGTACCGGAACATGAATGGTTAATCCAAGTGGCATATTCCATTGCCGAAGAAGAAACACGCGAACGCGAGATTTCCGCCTTGTTGAAAGTCGGCAAGCACTTGAAAGCTGAAAAACGGACAATAATTACCTATAACGAAGAAGAAACTATAACCACAAACGACATTACTATAGAGGTTATCCCTTTGTGGAAATGGTTGTTAAAAACTGAGTAAAATGAGGAAAGTTCATATAACTCTTTTAGGACGCGAAGCCGCTCCAGTATACAATGCAATAATGGCTACTTCACCTTTGTAATTCCATCACAATAAGGATAAGACACTCGCTCCAAAATACTGCACAGGAATAAAACAAATGCTCAAACAACCTATTATAAACCCACTTTAACAAAAAATAAGTTTCAAAAAGTGTGATTGTTTCTAAAACTTCATTATCTTCGCGAGGTAACTTTAAAATGAAAAACTTATGAAACTACTAAGAAACTTTATTATGGCGCTTTCTTTGGTTGCGTTTGTATCGTGCGGCAATGGTGCTGCTACAGCTGACTCTGCAGCAAAGGACAGTGCAAAGGGTTGTACAAAAGAACAGTGCGATAAAAAAGAGCAGTGTGCAGAGAAGGCTGCATGCGCAGAAAAGAAATGCCCTGAGGCTCAGTGCGACAAGGCTGCTTGCGCAGAGAAGAAGTGCGCTAAAGGAGAGTGCAAAAAGGCTGCTTGTGCAGAGAAGAAGTGCGCCGAAGGAGAGTGCAAAAAGGCTGCTTGCGCAGAGAAGAAGTGCGCCGAGGGCCAGTGCAAGAAGGCTGAATAATCAAGCTGACAGTTTTGCTATATACAAGATACGTCTTGGCGTTGTGCGCCGGGCGTATCTTTTTTTATAAATTTATCATGCTTGCAAAACTGATTTTTGCAAAACATTATTATCTTAGCGCTGTTAAAGTATATAAACTACAGCTATGAACATCTTAAAGACATTATTTTGCGGTCTGTCGCTAATGGCCGCAGTATCGTGCGGCGGCGATGCCGCAAAGGCTGACAGCTGCTGCAAGGATAGCAGCAAGAGTGAAAACGAGCAGTGCAGTGAAAAGAAAGAGTGCTGCAACGCAGCAATAGATAATATGATGTCGCGACGCAGCATAAGGGATTATAAGCCCGATGCAGTAAGCCGCGGCCTGATTAAGCAGATTATGCTTTGCGGAATAAATGCCCCCAACGGCCAAAACAAGCAGTCGTGGGAGGTAAGGGTGGTGGACACTAAGGCTCTTCAGAATGAAATTAAAGGCCTTGCCGGCGGTGAGCGCATAGCATCCTGCTTCTACAATGCTCCTGTTTGGGTGTTTATTGCGCGCGACAAATCCTATGATTTTTCTACTATTGATTGCGGACTGCTGTCGGAGAACATAATGCTTGCTGCAAATTCAATGGGCATTGGCTCTGTATGCCTGGGAAGCCCGGTGCGCTTTATTTTTGACAGCCCGGACAAGGAGCAGATTCTTGGCAAATTGGGATTCAGTGACGGTTACGAGCTTTGCATCTGCATTGCGCTTGGCTATCCTAACAGCACTCCCGATGCCAAGCCACGCAATATAAATAAGGTGAAATTCATTGACTAAAAAAACTGTTTTCAATATGAAAGTTCTGCTTATAAACGGCAGTTCCCGCAAGGCCGGCAACACTTTCCGCGCATTGACAGAGGTTGCGGACACTCTCAACAGCCTGGGCATTGAAAGCGAGATTGTGCACATTGGAACAAATCCGGTGCAGGGTTGCATTGCATGCTTCCGCTGCAAAGGGTTGGGACGCTGCATTTTCAACGATGCCCTTTATATGAACATACGCGAAAAGGCTGAGAGCGCCGACGGCATAATAATAGGCTCTCCTGTATATTATGCAGGGCCTAACGGTTCACTCTGCGCCCTGCTCGACAGGCTGTTCTTCTCAAGCAAGCAGCATTTGCAGTACAAGCCTGCAGCTGCAGTGGTTGTTTGCCGCCGTGGAGGCGCAAGCGCAACATTTGACCGCTTGAACAAATATTTTACCATTAGCAACATGCCTGTTGTGCCTTCGCAATATTGGAACAGCGTGCATGGGCTTGCTCCCGGCGATGCCGAAAAGGACGCCGAAGGATTGCAGACTATGCGCACTCTTGCACGCAACATGGCATGGATGCTTAAGGGACTTAATGCCGGTGGATTAGAACGCCCCGAAAGGGAAGAGCCTGTATCAACAAGTTTCGTCAGATAACAAAGAGAATCAATAATAAGTTCGGCCGGGTCATTACACCGGCCGAACTTATTATTGATTGCTTTTATATGCTTTTTAAATTTATAGCAGTTTCTTAGTATATCTCCAGTTCGTCAACGAAAATGAACGCAAGCCTGCCGGCTGCAGGATGCCATGATGGCATATCGCGGTCGGAGAGCGCCTTGATTTTCACATAGCGCGCCTTTACCGGAGAGAACTCTGCCTTGTGCTCATATATACGGTTCTCATCTTCGGCAGTAAGGTCGGGGTAGGTTTGGTCAAACACTGTTGTGTAGTTCACACCGTCCTCCGAAACAGAAACTGTAATGCCGAGCACATCAAACACCCAGTCGCCCTTGTCAACGCTTGTATTGAACATTACACGGCTTATCTCCTCGCTCTTCTGAAGGTCGATGACCGCCTCAAGGTCAGTTCCGCAGAATCCCAGCCAGCGGCCTGTACGGTAGTTAGGACTCCCCTTAAGGCCGTCAACAAGTGTTATCGCGCCATCAAAAGTGTATTTTTCATGTATATTCTGAAGCAGCGTTATTGGCTTTGCTGTTGCCTTGTTAAAGAATACCTCTTCGGTAAAAAGTGCTGTTGCGCCTCTTTTGCCTATTCCTCTTGCCTTAATAACGGTATTCTTGCCTATTTCAATGGGGGCAGTGTAGAGCGGCGACTCCTTTGTTGGCTCGCTGCCGTCAAGAGTATAATAGACAGGAGTGCTGTCAAGCACCTTGAGAGTTACAAAAATCCGGTTCTTCACAGTGTCGGTCTTGAACTCAGGCTCAATGTCAAGAATATGCTTGGCGTAGTTATAACCGATATTCTCATAAATGCGCAGCAGCGGAAGAAGGCGCTGCCTGAAGGCGTTGAAATCCTTCTTGGCGTTGCTCCACTGCACCTCGCTGAGCGCTGCCATGCGTGGAAGTTCCATATATTCTACATGGCGGAACGTAGGCACATATTCGCTCCAAAGGTTTGCCTGAACGCCAATGATGTGCTTTGCCTCTTCGGCATTAAGCACCTCGGGAACAGGGTTGAAGCTGTATACCTTCTCAACCGGAACATAGCCGCCGATAGCCAAAGGCTCATTGTCGGTGTATTTTGTCTGGTAGTAATCGAAATACATGAATGTTGTAGGCGACATAATGCAGTCGTGCCCCTGCTTTGCAGCCTCAATGCCACCTTCAATGCCACGCCATGAATGAACTGTGGCATTGGGGGCAAGACCGCCTTCAAGAATCTCGTCCCAGCCGATAATCTGACGTCCCTTGCTGTTGAGGAACTTTTCGGCATGGTTAATTACGAAACTCTGAAGATACATCTCGGCGCTGTGCTTCTCGTCGCCCTTGATGCCAAGCTCCTTAATGCGCGCCTGGCACTTAGGGCACTTCTGCCACTGGTCCTTGGGGCATTCGTCACCGCCCACATGTATATACTCCGACGGGAATATCTTAATTACCTCGCTCAGCACATCCTCAATGAAGCCAAGCGTAGCATCGTTTCCTGCACAAAGCACATTGTCGGAAACTCCCCACATTTTCCACACCTCATAAGGGCCACCGGTACAGCCATACTCCGGATATGCAGCAAGAGCAGCCTGCATGTGTCCCGGGAGGTCAATTTCAGGTATTACGGTAATGTGGCGCTCTGCAGCATACTTCACAATCTCTCGGCACTCCTCCTGAGTGTAGAAGAATGGACCATAATGCTGTCCGTCGTACTTTCCGCTGTTGCGGCCTATCACAGTCTCGTCGCGCTGCGCAGCAACATCAGTGAGCTTTGGATATTTCTTTATCTCAATGCGCCAGCCTTGGTCGTCGGTAAGATGCCAGTGGAAACGGTTTAGATTGTGCAATGCAAGAATATCTATGAAGCGCTTGATTGAGTCGGCTGTAAAGAAGTGGCGCGAAACGTCAAGATGCGCGCCGCGGTAGGGGAATCGCGGGTAATCAGTAATCTTTACTGCCGGAAGCGCAACCTTCTCAGCGGCAACAGCCGGCAATGACTTGCGCAGTGTCTGCATTCCGTAAAATATTCCGGCAGGCGTAGTTGATACAATCTCTACGCACTCCTTGCCGGCGCTGAGGGTATAGCCTTCGGGATTCTCCACGGAATTGCCCAAGAGAAGGTTTATGGCATTGCTCTTTGCCTTTTTGCTCTTGACAATCTTGAGGTCAAGCCCAATGCTCTCTTTAATGTATCCTGCAAGCAGCTGCGCATTGCGTTTCATCTCCTTGCCGCCGCTGTATGCAATGAGAGTTGTGCTGTTGAGTTCAAATGATGCGCCATTTTCAAGCTTTACATCCTGCGGAAGTGGCACAACATTGTAATTGGCAGTCTGCGCGCCGGCAGCAAGGAACATGCTGCAGAAGAGCAGAAGCGCTGTAATTCTTTTAATCATAATAAAATGTTATTTAATGTGTTGGTTTTTCAGTTCTCATTTGCTTGTAACATCAAGCAGCTCAATATCAAAGTAAAGTGCCTCGTTAGGGCCAATGTTATCTCCTGCGCCCTTTTCGCCATAAGCAAGGCTTGCAGGAATCCAAAGTACGATTTTGCCGCCCTTGCCAATGAGTTTCATGCCTTCGGTCCACCCTTTGATTACCTGATTTAATGCAAATTCAATAGGGGAGTCCTTGCCGGCCTTTTCGGGCGAATATTGCGAAATCATTTTCTGGCGGTCAGCCGGCATGTCGGCCCAGCGGTTGCTGTCGAACACCTTGCCTTTTCGCGTGCGGCCGGTGTAGAGCACCTTTACCTTGTCACTGTCCTTCATGGGTTTCACATTCATGTCGCCCGGAGCAACAATCTTATACATCAGTCCCGATGCTGTTGTTTTAATGCCTTTTACCTTTTTGGCATTCTTTGCAAGCCATTCGTTTGAGGCCTCAAGGTTTTTCTTTGGCAGCACATTAGTATAATAATGCTGAATATACTCCATGCTCTCGCTTTCCGTAAACAGAGGCTTGCCATTGTTGTTATCGACAAGAGCCTTCATAAATGACTTCTTGTCAATAGGGTAGGGAGCATTAGCCATTCCGTATGCTATATCAGCTCCAAACACAGTCTCTGCAATCTTCTGCTCCTTGACATCGCGGAAGATTGGGGTTTTCCCAGTTGTGTCGCTTGCTGCAGCTGAAACCCGTTTGAAGAGTTCCTCATTGAATATTTTTTCTCCAACCTCCTTTACATTGTCGGGAGTAATGACAATACCCTCTATCTTTATTTTTTTGTCAGTACCAACCAGTTTGTCAATAACCGACACTATAGTCTTGTAATCTAACTTGAAATAAGGAACTATGCTATTCTTGATATTGTTAGACAGCTGAAGGCCGGTAACGTAGGAAACAGTATCAATTCCGGCATTGTTTGGTACAGGAAGCGCGAGCTCCCCGGCTGCTGACGCTGTTGTCTGGCCCGCAAAAAACAGAGCAACAGCCATTAAAAGTGTTCTGAATATTCTTTTCATAATTACAAGATTTATGTATTATATTTTGTAAAATTCTTTACAGCAATATTTTACTCAAACTGATTAAAGCGTCACTTTAGGCTTTGCGCTTCTCTTAATACAGTCTTAAACAGTTTGCAATTTACAAATTTAAGACAAAAATTGATAAAATGAAATAAGTGTAGCATTTATTATAATAGCACTCATAAATATAAAAAGCTGTTTGCTTTTATTTTTCACGGTAATTTTGTATATTTGCACTTCGTGCGAACATAGCCTGCACTCGCTGTAATAAACATTGAAGCAAGCTTCATGCTTCTTGCTCGTTTGTTGCTAAATTTGCACTTCGTGCGAACATAGCCTACACTCGCTGTAATAAACATTGAAGCAAGCTTCATGCTTCTTGCTCGTTTGTTGCTAAATTTGCACTTTGTGCGAACATAGCCTGCACTCGCTGCAATAACATTGAAGCAAAGTGCAGTGGAAGCTTTTATAAAAAGGGACTAACCGCACGTTTTAGAAGAATTTTATTAACTTTTTAATCTATTATTTATGTTTGAAGGACATCCTAAAGGTCTATGGGCGTTAGCCCTTGCCAACACCGGTGAGCGCTTCGGCTACTACACCATGCTGGCAGTATTCCTGTTCTTTTTGCAGGACAATTTCGGTTTCTCAATGGGAGCCTCAAGTCAAGTGCAGGGCGCTTTTCTTGCGTTAGTTTACTTTATGCCTCTTTTCGGCGGTATGCTTGCCGACAAGTTCGGCTTTGGAAAAATGGTAACCATAGGTATCATTGTAATGTTCTTGGGCTATCTGCTGCTTTCGTTGCCTATCGATGCTCAAACTGATAAAGCGATGGCGCTTGCAGTAATGGTTGTAGCATTGCTCTTTATCTGCGTTGGCACCGGCCTTTTCAAAGGCAACCTGCAGGTGCTTGTGGGCAATCTCTATGACGACCCCAAGTATGCAGCAAAGCGCGATGAAGGCTTCAGCATCTTCTACATGGCAATTAACATTGGTTCAATGTTCGCAGCGGCAGTAGCACTCAGCATTATGGCCTGGATGCAGGCTCAGTACGGCATTTCAAAGGCCGATTCTTACCACTTTGCATTTGCTGTAGCTTGCGTTTCGCTGATTGTTTCCATTATCATTTATTATGTATTCCGCGGCACATTTGCTCACGCCGACCGTGCAAAGACCGCTGTCAAGGGTGCAGCAGAAACCGTAGAAGAGGAACTCACTCCGGCACAGACCAAGGAGCGCATCGTATGCCTCTGCCTTGTATTCGCAGTGGTTATCTTCTTCTGGATGGCATTCCACCAGAATGGCATTACAATGAACCAGTTTGCACGTGAATACACTGCAACCTCAGAGAGCGGCTTCATGAGCCTCTTCCTTAGCAAGTCATTGAGCTTTACCGATGCAAGAAGCATCTGGAATCTTGTTGCTGTAATTCTGGCTGTTTATGGCGTTCTCAACATATTCCAGTCAAAGACAGCGAAGGGCAAGCTGACAGCTGCTGTTCTCCTTGTTGCAGCAGGCGGCATTCTTGTTTACCGCGCTTTGAACGTAACCGGTTCTGTTGCCGTTGAAGCTCCTATCTTCCAGCAGTTCAACCCTTGCTTTGTTGTGGCTTTGACACCTATAATAATGCTGGTATTCAGCGCTCTTGCAAAGAAGGGCAAAGAACCCTCTTCTCCAATGAAGATTGGTTTGGGTATGCTTGTTGCTGCAGCTGCATTCGTTATTCTTTTGGTAGGTTCATTGAATCTTCCGGCTCAGGCAAGCCAGATGCCGGCTACAGAGCTGGTATCTCCAAACTGGCTCATCAGCACATACTTTGTATTGACTGTTGCCGAACTGCTTCTATCTCCGGTGGGTATCTCATTTGTGAGCAAGGTTGCTCCTCCAAAGTACAAGGGCATGATGATGGGCGGCTGGTTTGTGGCTACCGCAATCGGTAACTATCTGATTTCTATCCCTGGCATGATGTGGGGCAAGACAGAGCTCTACGTTGTTTGGGGCGTGCTTATCGCAATCTGCCTTGTATCGGCAGTCTTCATCTTCTCAATCCTCAAGCGCCTTGAGGCTGTTGCGAAGTAATATAAACATATTGCACTCAGAAAAAACGCCGTTCCTTGAGAGCGGCGTTTTTTCATGCTTTTTCACGAACCCTTTTTTATAAAAAATAACATTTCAAATATTGCAGATAGAATATCTTTTAATAAATTTGTGAACGTAGCGCATAACTTTATCCGGAGATGACACACATAATTCTCCCTGAAGAAAAGGAGTACCGCTTGCCATTCTATCTTGCAATGGAGGAGTACGTTGCACGGGAATTTCCCGCGCAAGACTACTTTTTCATGTGGCAGGTGAAGCCCACAGTTATCTTCGGACGCAACCAGCTTGTTGAAAGCGAGGTGGATACTGATTATTGCCGCAACAATGGAATTGAAATGTACCGCCGGAAGAGTGGCGGCGGCTGTGTCTATGCCGACATGAGCAATATAATGCTCTCATACATTACCCCCTCGTCAAACGTAAACTTCACCTTCAACCGCTACATGCTCATGATAGAGCATGCCTTGCAGAAATTAGGCGTTGACGCACGCACATCGGGCCGGAACGATATTCTAATCGACGGCAGGAAGGTTTCAGGCAACGCATTCTACCATCTGCCGTCGCGCAGCATTGTACATGGCACTATGCTCTACGACACCAATCTTGAACACATGGCACGCGCAACAACCCCATCCGATTCCAAGCTCAAGAGCAAGGGGGTTGATTCTGTCCGCCAGCACGTTACAACGCTCAACAAATACATCAGCCTTTCAATTGAAGAGCTCAAGGAGCACTTCGGCCACGAACTATGCAACAGCAGCCGCATGCTCACAGCAAATGACATATTGGCAATAGAAAGGATTGAGCAGGAATATTATACGCCGGAGTTCATATATGGCAACAACCCGGCATATTCAATTGTAAAAGAGAAGCGCATTGAAGGAGTAGGGGAATTCCACGCAAGCATTGACGTAAAGGATAGCAAAATACGCAAGATAAACCTCGCCGGAGACTTCTTCATCATTGGCGACATTGACAGCATGCTGCTCTCAAGGCTAAAGGGAGCGGCGCTTGAAAAAGAAGCCATTGCAGCTGCGCTTGACGGCATTGACTGCGGCACGGTAATAATGAACTTAAAGAAAGAACAACTTATAAACTTATTAACTGACTGATTTTATGGAAAACAAGAGAACCTGTCTCTATGACAAACACATGGCATTGGGAGCGCTTATCAGCCCATTCGGCGGTTTTGATATGCCAATACAGTATACAGGCATTGTAGACGAGCATAATGCAGTGCGTCAGGCATGCGGTATTTTTGACGTATCGCACATGGGCGAAGTGCTTGTTACCGGTGCCGAGAGCGAGAAGTTCGTGAACTGCATATTCACAAACGACATAGCCGGCGCACCCGACGGCAAGATATTCTATGGAATGATGTGCCACCCAACAGGAGGTGTCGTAGACGACCTTCTCGTGTACAAAATGGAAGCAGAGCGCTTTTTCCTTGTTATAAATGCATCAAACATTGACAAGGACGTTGCCTGGATTATGGAGCACGCAAAGAATTTTGACGTTACGGTTGAGAACCAGAGCGAAAAATATGGCGAAGTAGCAGTACAAGGCCCTAAGACCGAAGAGATTGTTGAGCGCATTCTTGGCTTGCACTGCAGTG
The DNA here is from genome assembly GCA_017516885.1 of Bacteroidaceae bacterium. Classification (GTDB taxonomy): domain Bacteria; phylum Bacteroidota; class Bacteroidia; order Bacteroidales; family Bacteroidaceae; genus HGM04593. The sequence goes on along the minus strand of JAFXAR010000031.1, from coordinate 8,185 downwards.
ACCTGGCATTCTACACATGCAAGGAGATTGAGTGCGAGGGCGAGACAATCATCATAAGCCGCACCGGCTACACAGGCGAGGACGGTTTTGAGATATATGCATCACATGCCTTCACAAACAAGGTGTGGGACAAACTCGTAGAGAGCGGCGAGGTAAAGCCTTGCGGATTAGGCTGCCGCGACACATTGCGCTTTGAGGTGGGTTTGCCGCTTTATGGTGATGAGCTTACCGACGATATTACCCCCCTTGAGGCCGGTTTGGGCATGTTTGCCAAGCTTGACAAGGATTTCATAGGCCGCGACGCGCTTGCAGCACAGAAGGCCGAAGGCCTCAAGCGCAAGATAGTAGGCATTGAGCTAAAGGACAAGGCAATTCCACGCCACGGTTACGAGGTTGAGGCCGACGGCAAGGTTATAGGCGTTGTTACAACCGGATACAATTCAATTTCAACAGGCAAGAGTGTATGCATGGCTATGCTTGACATTGAATACACCAAGCTTGACACAGAAGTTGCGGTGCGCATACGCAAGAAAGTGTTCCCAGGCGTTGTAACCAAGAAGCGCTTCTACGACAAGAATTACAAGAAATAAAAACCATCTCTTTTGCCCAGGGCAAAATGATAAAGGTGTAGAAAAGAAAAACTTTATAACTAACCATTTAAACAAATCTTATTATGAGTACAATTTTAGAAGGACTTTATTATGCAGAGTCACACGAGTATGTAAAGGTAGAGGGTGATTTCGGATATATCGGCATAACAGATTATGCACAGCATGAGCTTGGCAACGTGGTTTATGTTGACATGCCCGATGTTGATGATGAAGTGACAGCAGGTGAGGACTTTGGCGCAGTTGAGAGCGTAAAGGCAGCCAGCGACCTAATCTCTCCCGTAAGCGGCACAGTTGTTGAGGTTAATGAAGCGCTTAATGACAATCCCGAACTCGTTAACAGCGACCCTTATGCAAACTGGATTATCAAGGTTCAGCTTTCCGACCCTTCAGAGGTAGAAGCTCTTATGAATGCAGAGGCCTACAAGGCAGCAATAGGTGAATAAAGTATGAAATATTTCCCTCATACCCAACAGGATATTGAGCAGATGCTCTCCGTTGCGGGCGTCAAGTCAATGGACGAACTCTTTGGCGAGATTCCGCAGCAGCTGCTGTTCAATCGCGAATTCAATCTGCCCGAAGCAATGTCGGAGATTGAAATACGCAACTATTTTGAGGCACTCTCCAAACGCAACAGCAATCTTGTATGCTTTGCGGGCGCGGGTGTCGAGGACCACTATTCGCCTTCAGTGATTGCGCCTCTTATCTCACGCGGCGAATTCCTTACAGCCTACACTCCCTATCAGCCCGAAATATCACAAGGCACTCTGCAGTACATATTTGAGTACCAGTCAATGATTTGCGAGCTGACCGGAATGGATGTGACAAATGCATCAATGTACGACGGCACAACAGCTACGGCCGAGGCTATGATGATGTGCGTGTCAATTGCCAAGAAACGCAACAAAGTGCTTCTGTCGGCAACCGTTGATCCAAAGGTTAGACGCGTTGTAGAGACCTACGCAAAATATCAGGGCGTTGTCATTGAAACCATTGCCGAAAAGGATGGCGTTACCGACCTTGCCGACCTCGAAGCAAAACTTGCTGCCGATGATGTTGCCGGTGTTATTCTCGCGCAGCCAAACTTCTACGGCATCATTGAGGACTATTCCGGCGTTGCCGATATGTGCCATGCCAAAAAAGCGCAGTTTGTAATGAATGCCAAGCTGTCGGCACTTGCTGTCCTAAAAACACCGGCAGAGTGGGGCGCTGACATTGCATGCGGCGATGCGCAGTCACTCGGCATCCCCATGACCTACGGAGGCCCATACGTTGGCTATCTTGCATGCACAAATACCCATGTACGCAAGCTCCCCGGACGCATCGCTGGCGCAACAACCGATGTTGACGGCAAGCGTGCATTTGTGCTCACCCTTCAGGCGCGCGAACAGCATATCCGCCGCGAGAAGGCGAACAGCAATATATGCTCAAACCAGTCGCTAATGGCTCTCTATGTAACAATTTACATGTCAGTAATGGGGCACAAGGGACTAAGCGAGGCCTGCTCGCTCTCATACAGCGGCGCACACTATCTTGCCGAACAGCTTGCCGCCACGGGCAAATGCACCATGGCACACGACAAGCCATTCTTCAACGAGTTTGCAGTCAAGACATCTGTTCCGGCGCAACAGATACTTGAAAAACTGCTTGAAAATGGCATCCTCGGCGGCGTGCGCATTGCCGACGATACTCTGCTTGTATGCGTTACAGAACAGCGCACAAAGGCCGAAATGGACAAGTTTGCCGAAATAGTAAGTAATATTTAAATTAGGGAGGATTGACTATGATACGCAATTATGACAAATTGATATTCGAGCTCTCAAAAGAGGGCCGCACAGGATATTCTCTTCCTAAGAACGAACTTAAAGAGAAACAGTGCATCTGCCACCTGCCGGCAAACTTGAAACGCGAAACAGCCCCCGAGCTTCCCGAAGTTACCGAGTTCGACGTTGTACGCCACTACACCAACCTTTCCAACAAAAATTTTGGTGTTGATACAGGCTTTTACCCATTGGGCAGCTGTACAATGAAGTACAATCCGCGCATAAATGAGGAGATTAGCGCATTGCCCTCTTTCGCCCGTCTGCACCCGGCAGTTCCAGCCGAGGCAGCGCAAGGCGCTCTTGAGGTATACTATAATCTTGCAGAGTCGCTTGCCGAAATAAGCGGCCTTGCGGCATTTACGCTGAATCCGTATGCCGGTGCTCATGGCGAGCTTACAGGACTTATGATTATGCGCTCATACCACATTCAGCGCGGCGACCTCAAGCGCACAAAGGTAATTGTGCCCGACAGCGCTCACGGAACAAATCCTGCCAGCGCAGCAGTGTGCGGCCTGCAAATAGTGGAGGTTAAGTCTACGCCAAACGGAACTGTGGACGTTGAGGACCTCAAGCCATTGCTTGATGATACCGTAGCCGGCATAATGATGACCAATCCAAACACTCTTGGCATTTTTGAAACCGAGATTCCTGAGATTGCACGCCTTGTCCATGAATGCGGCGGTTTGCTATACTACGATGGAGCAAACCTCAATGCCGTGCTTGGCAAGTGCCGTCCCGGAGACATGGGCTTTGATATAATGCACATAAATCTCCACAAGACATTCTCCACTCCTCATGGCGGAGGAGGTCCGGGCGACGGCCCTGTGGGCGTGCGCGCAGGCCTTGAGGCGCTATTGCCTAACCCGCAGGTGAAGAAAGATGCCAGCGGCAAGTACTACATTGACAGCGATGAGAAGTCGGCCGGATATGTATCGAATTTCCTCGGGAACTTCGGCGTGCTCCTTCGTGCCTACACCTACATACTCACTCTCGGACGCGAGAATGTGAAGATGGTAGGTCCGCTTGCAGTGCTCAATGCCAACTATGTAAAGGAATCGCTCAAAAACGAGTACTATCTGCCAATTGAGGGAGTATGCAAGCACGAGTTTGTATTTGACGGCCTTGCCGACAAGTCAACAGGCGTCACCACGCTTGACATTGCCAAGCGCCTGCTTGACTACGGCTACCACGCGCCAACAATCTACTTCCCGCTGCTATTCCACCAGAGCATCATGATTGAGCCAACTGAAACAGAGAGCAAGGAGACTTTGGACGAATTCATTGCAGTGATGAAGAAGGTTGCGGCAGAAGCCATTGAAAACCCCGACATTGTAAAGAGCGCACCGCACAGCACTCCTGTGCGCCGCCTTGACGAGACAACAGCCGCGCGCTTCCCCAAAACCACATACAGGCAGTTAAAGGCTGCAAGCGAGTAAAAACAAATTTACTTGAGTTTACAGCATCTCTGTTTTACACAGTTTGAGTTCTAAATACCAACTTATTTTTCAAAAAGAGGCAAGGAGTTTTTCTATGCCTCTTTTTGTCGCACTGTTTTGTTTGGATTTTTTTCATTAACTTAGCGCAATATTTGAATAAACAAACAATTCATAACATGAAACAGGAAAATGAAAAACCGGCGGGATTGCCTGAGAATGCGTTCCGTCCATTAAAGGAGGGCGAGGAGTACAAGCCTTTGATGTCGCCCAATGGGAAGTATCCCGAAGTGAATGCATGGTCAGTATCATGGGGCATACTCATGGCTGTGCTGTTCTCAGCGGCTTCGGCCTATCTTGGCCTTAAGGTGGGGCAGGTATTTGAGGCAGCAATACCTATTGCAATTATTGCCGTGGGAATGTCTGCGCTTGCAAAGCGCAAGGGCGCACTTGGCGAGAATGTCATTATTCAATCAATCGGCGCGTGCTCGGGAGTGATTGTTGCTGGCGCAATATTTACATTGCCGGCGCTGTACATTCTGCAGGCAAAGTATCCCGAAATGACAGTGAACTTCATGCAGATGTTCATCAGTTCTCTGCTTGGAGGCATTCTGGGAATCCTCTTCTTGATACCTTTCCGCAAGTATTTCGTAAAGGAGAAGCATGGAGAGTATCCTTTCCCGGAGGCTACGGCGAGCACTCAGGTGCTTATTTCGGGAGAGAAGGGCGGCAGCCAGGCAAAGCCTCTGCTCGTTGCCGGACTCATTGGCGGTGTATATGATTTTATAATTGCCACTTTTGGCTGGTGGAACGAGAATGTCACTACACGCATTGCAGGGTGGGGCGAAGTGCTTGCCGACAAGGCAAAGGTTGTTCTCAAAATAAATGTGGGAGCTGCTGTGCTCGGCCTTGGATGCATCATTGGACTAAAGTACGCAATTATAATATGCGTAGGTTCATTGGCTGTGTGGTTAGTGATTATTCCCGGAATGGCGCTTATATTTGGCGACCAGGTGCTGAACGCATGGAATCCCGCAATTGTGCAGACCGTAGGGGAGATGTCTCCTGAAATCATATTCAAGGAGTATGCCAAGAGCATAGGCATTGGCGGCATCGCCATGGCCGGCGTGATTGGCATATTCAAATCGTGGGGTATAATAAAAAGCGCCGTAGGGCTTGCTGCGCGTGAGATTGGCGGCAAGAAGGGTGGTGAAAATGTAGAGCGCACTCAAAAGGACCTCTCCATGAAGGTGGTTCTTTTTGGCTCGGTATTTACACTCCTCATGGTATTCGCATTCTTTGTATTGGATGTAATGAACGGCAATCTGCTCCACAGCGTTGTTGCGGTGCTGCTTGTTGCAATAATATCGTTCCTTTTTACCACAGTTGCCGCAAACGCCATTGCCATTGTCGGTTCAAACCCTGTATCGGGAATGACGCTTATGACCTTGATTCTTGCGTCTGTAATTATGGTTGCCGTGGGACTTAAAGGTTCATCGGGCATGGTTGCAGCGCTTATTATGGGTGGAGTAGTGTGTACGGCACTCTCAATGGCCGGTGGCTTTATCACTGACCTCAAGATTGGCTATTGGCTGGGAAGCACTCCTGCCAAGCAGCAGACATGGAAGTTCCTGGGAACACTTGTTTCAGCGGCAACAGTTGCCGGTGTTATAATGATTCTGAACAAAACCTATGGTTTCACAAGCGGTGAACTTGCTGCACCTCAGGCTAATGCAATGGCTGCGGTCATTGACCCGCTGATGAACGGTGTTGGCGCTCCTTGGCTGCTCTACGGCATTGGAGCAGCGCTTGCTTTAGTGCTTACATTCTGCAAGATTCCTGCTTTGCCTTTTGCGCTTGGCATGTTCATCCCTCTTGAACTGAATCTCCCGCTTCTTGTGGGCGGCCTGATAAACTGGTATGTTACAACACGCAGCAAGGATGCGGCACTCAATGCTGAGCGCGGAGAGAAATGCACTCTGCTTGCATCGGGATTCATTGCCGGCGGTGCGCTGATGGGTGTCCTCAGTGCCGGTCTCCGCTTTGGAGGAGTAAACCTTGTAAATACAGCATGGCTTGACAATACCATGAGCGAGGTTGTTGCCATTGCGGCATATACACTGCTTATAGTCTATCTTATTGTAGCGAGCAAAAGAGTGAAGAGATAATTGTCAAAACAACAGATAACACATACTATTTATATAAAAAGACTTTTATGGATACACATATTATCAATAACGAAAAAAAACGATTGGAGCCTATTGATGAAAGTCATTGCATATTTTGTGGAAAGAAGCTGACACAAAAAGACAAGAAAAAGTTCTATGTTGGCATGTACAAAGAAACAGGACGCACAAACTATATTATAAAAAGAAGTGTAAGCTATCAAGCAGTCATAATTGGAGCTCCAAGATGCAATAAATGCAGATATACACATATTAAGGCTGGTATTTTATATAACATTTGTGCATGCTTATTTTTGTTTACATCTATATTTTCTATTATTGCCATACCATTTATTCCTGCATTTTTCCGCAAGTCTTTAGGTAGTGAAATTACAGGATTCAGCATTTTGCTTCTATTCCTTATAATAGTTGTTTATATGTTAATAAAGTTTCCTGGAATTTTATTAAAAATGAGGGACAGAGCATTAAAAATTAGAAACAAGTACATTAAAAAACGACATACACTAACACCGGAAGAGGGAGTTTCTAAATATGAAATAACAAAATACTTTTTACAAGAAGGATTTGGTTTTAACAAACCAAATCCATAACAATTAAGTCAATGAATTGATAATCAATATACAGCCAAGGCATCGTTCACTGCCTGGCTGTATTTTTCTATTGTAGTGGCTTTAAGAATCGCCTTCCTCTCACGTTTGAGCATATCGGGCAAAAGATATTCCCAATAGGGTTTCATTTTGCTCAGGAACTGGGTGTTCCCCTGAAGTCGGGGAGTTAGTTGCCGAAACATCTCATCGTGCATTGCCTGTATAAGCTTGCGCATTTCATCGTTTGTAAGACTGCTTCCGCGGGCATATTCCACTCCCAATGCCGGGTTGGCAAGCAAACCGCGGCCAATCATTATGCCTTTAAGTGCAGGGAACTGCTGCTTGATACGCATAATATCATCCAAGGAGGTTATGTCGCCATTGTAAATTACAGGATGCTTGCACTCTTGCATAAATTCGGCAAAAGCATCAATGTCGGCAGCCTTTTTGTACTGCTCAATGCCCAAACGCGGATGCATGGTAACATGGGTAAGCGGAGCGCTGTTAAGCAGTGGAATCAAAGCCTTCCATTCATCCTTGCTTTCCCAGCCCAAACGCATCTTCACCGAAAACTGAATCCCGGGCCATTTTTCCGTTTCCCTCATGATCGCGGCAACTAAATCAGGGTGGGGCAGAAGCCCTGCTCCATGCCTTTTGCGCACTTGCAGAGCAAAGGAGCACCCCATATTTATATCAGTTCTGCCATAGCCTTCTTTGGCTATAACTCCCATGAGCGGACGCATTTCATCGGGCGTTGCAGCAATTATCTGAGGGACAAGATTGTGCACCATGTTATTCTTGCGTTCAACATCACGAATATCCTTGCTGCGAATTTCGCCATGCTCATAGCGCAGGAACGGTGTATAGTAACCGTCAATGCCGCCAAAAACCTCGCTGTGTACATTACGCCACACAGCCTCCGTGAATCCTTGAAGAGGTGCTGAATATATTTTCATGTTATTAGAAGCGTTTGAATTTCTATAAAACAACTGCGTTTTATTGAGCGCAGGCAAACCAGGGAGTCATGCATTTAAATGGGTGAAAATCATTTTCACACACAATGAAGTGCATCAGACTTCGCTGCATGGCAAACATGAGGCTTGCTTCAATGTTTAGGCGCAGCCAGCGCAAAGATAATACAAACATTCTGTTATCTATAAACGCAAATTCAACTAATAATAACGGCAGACAATGGAAAAGAATTTGCAAAACATCAGGAAATAGCGAAGGAATTGGAAATTTCTTTCTATTTTTGTAAACCGTACCATTCTTGGGAACGTGGAGCCAATGAGAATATGAACGGTCTCATCAGGCAATACATCCCCAAAGGAACGGACTTCAGTATGAGTTTGTTGCCTGGGTTGAAGAAAAATTGAACAACAGGCCCAGAAAGAGGCTTGGTTATCTCACACCAAATGATAAATTTAATTTATTATTAACCAATTAGAATTCGATTGCATTTGCAAGTTGAATTCGCCGTACAAAAAACGATCTAAAACATGATTTCTTTCCTGAAAACGAAAAACAAGGCGATATACACTGGGATTC
>JAFXAR010000030.1 GCA_017516885.1 Bacteroidaceae bacterium | reverse complement strand
TCGCGCGCCCTCTCACTACCCTGCTTTTTGTCCATAATTGCTTTGAAATTTTAGAATATATTAAACTGCTCATAAACAGCGCCCAATTACGCCGTAAAACAAAGATAATACGCCAAGAAGGCGAAGTCAAGTTATTTGACATTTTTTATTATGAAAATCACAAAAAATACGCAAAAAATACAGTAGCCAGCTTAAGTTAACAAAAAAGTAAGATGGTAAAATTTGGGTAAGCAGGATAAAAGAACAACTCGTGAGTGCCTCACGAGTTGTTGACTATAAGATGTATCATTTCAAAGTGCCAAAGTGGCTCTTTGAAATTTTGAATTTGGCACTTTTGAATTTTTGTTACTTTTCCTGTTCGTAGTAGTACGAGTAGTCAATACCCTTCATAAAGGTTTCGCGATCGTTGATTTTGTCGGTCAAAGCAGACTGCAAAAGTCGCTTGATATCCGACGAGTCGGCGACACTCTTTTGCATTGCATTCAAGTAGTCATTCTTGTCAATCTTACTCCAATCAACGCATTTCTGCAACTGCTTTTTGAGAATCAAATCGAGCCAAATACGAGTCGCACGGCCATTGCCCTCACGGAATGGGTGAGCGATGTTCATCTCAACATATTTGTCGGCTATCTCCTCAAAAGTCGTTTCGGGCATCTGCCCTATTGTTGCAAGTGTCTGCGGGAGGAATTGCGCCATTGCAAACTGGAAGCCTCCCTTTGCGATATTCACTGTACGAATCTGCCCGGCAAAATCGTACAAACCACCAAACAGATAGGCGTGAATCTGCTGTAATCCTTTGACCGTGCCGACCTCGATATTGTCTATGAGGCTACTCTCAAAGAGGGCGTATGCTTTCGACTTGCTCTTGCCGTCAATAGTCTCGTCGCTATTGGTAAACCACTCGACAAAACGCATCGCTCGGACGTTGGGAAAACTCTTTGCGAGGAGCAGAACGCCATCGTAGTCAAGGACATCCGCGAGTCGTCGCTTGCCATCGGGCGCAAGCAATTTCAACTGGTTAGTGCCACTAACCACTTCACTATTCTCGCCTTTGAGTTTTGTTTTGAGATATTTCCAGTAGTTGCGGTTTTTCTGATAGTCCTCTTGGTCATTCAGCACTCCAATAATATCAAGCACAGAAAACCACCACTTGGAATTCTCCTCATCCCAAACAGCTCGCACCTCACGATCATTATAAAATCGAATGGATATTTTGGTCATAAAATCCTGCAATTTACTTTGTTATAAGTCTCGCTATTCCCCATCTTGCCCGGCTCACCTTGAATTATATATTTATCAAATTCGCTCATATTGCAAAGTTATTAAATTTTCTCATTCGCTCAACATAAATTACTCTCACCTCACGGTCATAGTCTCTTCTATGATAGTGAAATAGTTTACCATCATTTCGTCAGTTGTCATATATTGATATGAAATCGTTTTGGGCAAACCTATGGAAATTTGCTTGAACCCGACCGAGGGTCGCACTTATATCTTTTTGCAGTCGTTAGCATTTATTTGTGAGCATTAGAGGGCATTAGTTACTTTCCGATGCAGAAATTTGCAAATATATTTCCGAGGACTTCGTCGTTGGTTACTTCGCCAATGATTTCGGAGAGGTTTCTTATTGCGGCGCGCAGGGGTTCGCTTACGAGGTCGCCGCTTATGCCGTCGGCAAGGCTCTGCTTTACCTCCTTAATGTTTTCAAGGGCGCGCTTAAGGGCTTCGTAGTGGCGTACATTTGTAACAACAACATCGCCGGCGGAAATTGCCGGGAGCGAAGCACTTCGCACAAGGAACTCTTCAAGACGGTCCATATTCGTTCCCTGGCGCGCTGAGATTGCCCACAGGTCGCGTTTGTTCCATTCTGCCCCCTGGCCATGCTTCTCCACCATCGCCATGCCCCACTCCATCATTTTTGAAAGTGTTATTGGGTCAACGGCATCGCACTTGTTCACAAGCACTGCCAGTTTCTTTCCGCGGCACACCGGCAGCAGCCTTGATGCAATCTCCTCTATCTGCTGACGCTCTGCCGTGGGGTCAATGAGCCAAAGTGCTATTGACGATTTTTTAAGCTGCTCAAGCGTGCGCTCAATGCCGATGCGTTCTATCACATCGTGTGTCTCGCGCAGTCCGGCTGTGTCAATAAAACGGAATGTTACTCCGCTCAGCGTCATAACACCTTCAACTGTGTCGCGCGTTGTTCCGCAAATATCACTTACAATGGCTCTTTCCTCGTGCAGAAGCGCATTGAGCAGAGTGCTTTTGCCGGTATTCGTTTCGCCAACAATTGCCACAGGCACTCCGTTCTTCACTGCATTGCCCACGCTGAACGAGTCGGCAAGCCGGGAAATCACGCTCTCTATGCTTCCGCACAGCTGCATAAGTTCTCCGCGGTCGGCAAAGGCAACATCCTCCTCGCTGAAGTCAAGTTCAAGCTCCATGAGCGATGTCAGCCTCAGCAGCTTGTCGCGCAGCATGCCCAGTTCATTGCTGAACCCGCCCTTGAGCTGGTTCATTGCTAGCCGGTGCGATGCACGTGAGGTTGACGCAATAAGGTCGGCAACCGCCTCGGCGCGGCTGAGGTCCATCTTTCCGTTCAAGAATGCGCGCATGGTAAATTCGCCGGGACGAGCCTGGCGCGCGCCAAGTTCAAGCAGCGTTATCATTATCTGCTGCGTAATGTAAGGCGATGCATGGCAGCTAATTTCAACGGTATCCTCGCCGGTGTAGCTGTGCGGACCTTTCATAATTGTCACCAGAGCCTCATCGAGAACCTCTACACAATCGGTGCACACATCGCCAAACACAACGGTATGGCTCTTGCGTTCCTTAAGCGGAGCGCCGCCCTTGGGCACAAAAATCTTTGACACAATTGACACGGCATCATTGCCCGAAATTCTAATAACACTAAGCGCACCGCCCTGAGCTGTTGCCAGAGCGCAAATCGTATCGTTCATACTTTATCTGCTTTATCTTATAAAAACAAAGGCTGCATCAAAAATCTCCATTCCGATGCAGCCCATTCTCTGTAATCAAACACTCCACTGCCAAAGCCCGACGCAGCACTAAATGCGGTCGAGCACACTCTTTATGAGTTCATTCATCTTCGCACCATAGTCAACATTTGCCTCCTTTGCACGGCGGTTAGCAATAACAAGGCACACTGTAACAGCCTGATGCCCCATTAGCGCAGCAAGGCCGGCAAGAGCCGAGCTCTCCATCTCAAAGTTGGTAATCTGCTGCCCCTGATAATTGAAGCACTCAATCTTCTCATTCTGATGAGGGTCGGCAAGCGGAACACGCAGACGGCGTCCCTGCGGGCCAAAGAAACCTCCGCAGGCAATTGTGACACCGCGCACCATGTCATCCTTTGCAATGCGTTCAATAAGCTCCGCGTCGGCAGCAATAACATAAGGCGCAGGCTGGCACATATTTCCGCTCCACCCCAAATGATTAAGCAATGCTCGCTCCATAGGCAGGTCACACACCTCGTTGCGTCCGGCATAGAAGTTCAGAAGGCCGTCAAAGCCCACCGATTTTGCCGAGCAGATGAATGTGCCCACAGGAGTATGCGGCTGAAGACCTCCGCAAGTGCCAATGCGCACAATCTGCAGGCGGCGCACTGTATCCTTCTCGTAGCGAGTCTCAAAATCAATGTTAGCAAGAGCGTCAATCTCATTCATTACAATGTCCACATTGTCGCAGCCTATTCCGGTTGAAACAACCGTAATTCGCTTGCCCTCGTAAGTGCCGGTAATTGTACGGAACTCACGGTGCTGAACATCGCACTCCTGTTCACTAAAGAACGACGCCACCAAAGGCACACGTCCCGGGTCGCCAACAAGAATAACCCTATCGGCCAGCTGTTCTGGCTTTACTCCCAAATGATAAACCGCTCCGTTTGGTTCAATGAGCAGTTCCGAAGGTGGAAAATAACGCTTCATAATTATCAGTTTTTTTAGTTCAACATCAACATATCAACTTATTTAAAACAAATTCTGAGGCTGTTTATATTTAATCAGTTTCCTATTCCTTTGCAATATTGTCACGCATGGCGGTATCGGCCTGAATATTCTTCATGCGATAGTAATCCATTATGCCAAGGTTGCCATTGCGGAACGCCTCCGCCATAGCCTTTGGCACCTCAGCCTCAGCCTCAATCACATGCGCGCGTGCCTCCTGCGCACGAGCCTTGTTCTCCTGTTCAAGAGCCACAGCCATTGCACGGCGCTCTTCGGCCTTAGCCTGAGCAATATTCTTGTCAGCATTTGCCTGGTCAATCTGAAGCGCAGCGCCAATATTCTTGCCTATGTCAATGTCGGCAATGTCAATCGAGAGAATCTCAAATGCAGTGCCGGCATCAAGGCCTTTGCTGAGCACAAGCTTTGATATTGAATCTGGATTCTCAAGCACCGCCTTATGATTCTCCGAAGAACCGATAGACGATACAATGCCCTCGCCAACACGCGCAAGCACAGTATCCTCGCCTGCACCGCCGACAAGCCTTTTAATATTTGCACGCACCGTAACACGCGCAATGGCAATGAGCTGAATACCATCCTTAGCCACAGCCGTCACATGCGGAGTGTCAATCACCTTGGGGTTAACCGACATCTGCACAGCCTCGAACACATCACGTCCGGCAAGGTCAATGGCAGTAGCCATCTGGAACGAAAGCTCAATATTAGCCTTAGAGGCCGACACCAAAGCATGCACCACCCTTTCAACATTGCCACCTGCAAGATAATGAGCCTCAAGGCTATCGCGCGTAATGCTCTCAAGCCCGGCCTTGTGCGCCTCAATCATAGCCTGTACAATAACGTAAGGCGGCACATTGCGAATGCGCATAAGGAAAAGCTGCATCAAAGAAATTCTCACGCCCGACACCTTGGCCGAGAGCCAAAGCACGAAAGGCACATAGTGGAAGAATATTGCCAGGAACAGCACTACTCCAACAACCACTCCGCCAACCAGATAAACATTGTTAGGTTCCATAAAACTTATTATTATTCTGTTACACTTATTTTACTCATCGCCAGCCCTTTTCACATAGAGAACCGACCCGGAAATTCTTATAATCTCAATCTGCTCATTCTCATTTATAAACCCGCGCTCCGACTTCACCTCAACCACCACTCCGTTGATTTCAGCCTCGCCAATGAGAGCCAGGCGCGTCCTTGCCACTCCACGGTCGCCAACAGCAAACCGTCCCTCCTCAATCTCATTTACCTTTGAACTGATATTCTTTTTCAATGCCAGCTTGTCGAGCGACTTGCCATAAAGCGCCCACAGAAACAGTGCAACGCAAAGAAGGGCAAGAACTATCACTGTTATCCACCCGGCAATGTTGCCAACCACAAAGAAGGCATAGAAAACCGATGCCAGCATCGCTATTACGCCAACAATGCCCGCAACCCCGAAACCGGGAATAAAAACAATCTCAACCGTAAGCAGCACAGTTGCCAACAGCACTAAAAGAACCGTTATTGCAATTTCCATAATATCTGTTATTTATATAATACCTCATGTTCAAGACGCCTTATCTCCCATTCCATACGCTCAAGTTCAGTGTGCTGTCTCTCCACCCTGCCCTCAAGTTCCAGGATTGAGCTGCCCATTCGCTGCTTTTCGGCCTTTCCCGCATCGGCATAAGCATCACGCTTAAGTTCAAGCGCCTTCAAGTCCTGCTGATGCTGCGCCGTGCGCTTGCGCCAATCCACAAACATCTTCTTAGCCTTTTCACTCCTAAAGTCATTAAGCTTGGTATAATCCCGCATATCGTCAATGACAAACAGAAAATCTTCGCCCTCACTCTCTTCCTCGTGCGAATAAATGAGAACAGCCATCTGCTGGCGCGCTTTCCTGACTACATTCTCATTAGCCTGAGTATCGGCAATTGACGCAATAGCAGCATAAGAAGCCATTTTCTCATAGCCCAAAGCCTCATAGTCATATTTAACCCTGCTCTCGTTAGGCACAAACACATACACGCACACAAGCCCCTCGGGCTGATTGCGGTCAGTGGCAAACCAGCCCAAGTTCGCAACCTCGTTTATTACAAGCATGTAATCATTTGCCGTAGAGTTAAAAGGCATTCCAATGTTATCGGGACGCAAGAAACTCCCGCTTTCAGTATCCATGCGCGTCATAAAAATGTCATAGCCGCCAATAGACCCATTGCCGTCACTCGCAAAATAGAGCGTCACACCATCGGATGCCATGAACGGATAATCATCATTGCCAAAAGTGTTGAAGCCGGCAAGCATCTTTGGAGAGCCCCATTCGCCGTCGGTCTTGCTATTATGATAAATCTTCATCAGCGAATCAGTCTTCTCGTCGTAATCGGAGAAGAAAATATCCATTCCCCTTTCGGTCTCATAAAGGAATCCCGGCAACGCCTCGTCCTTGAAGTATATTGAATTTTTTGTTATTCGGCCCACATCATTTCCCACCCTGTATGCCGCAAGGAAGTTATCCTTGCTGACAACAAAGCTGTCTACAAAGCACACATTCTCGGTATTCTTGACCATTCTTGCCGCATCGCTTGCCTTTACTGCCCTCTTGGAGTACTCCAGGCGCAATGAATCGACCTTTGTCTTTTCAAGGAAAGCATTGTAATTTTCCTCTGCCTTTGGAAAATTGCTCTTTCCGTAATAATAATCACCCAAATAACGGTAAGCATTCACTATTTTCCGCGATGCCGCAAATTCAAGCATATCCAAAACCTCAACCGTATCGCCGGTTTCAATGCAGCAAGCCGCATACCAATAGTTATATTCGCTGTTCCTGGGACTGCCCTTCAGCAGCTTCTGAAACATAGGCTTAGCCTCCTCAAACTTCCCTGAATTGAAGAGTTTCTTTGCCTTGTCCCTGCTCTGGGCAGCTGCAAACAGAGCAAGCATAGCGAAAAACAATATAAAAGATGCTCTTTTCATTTTCTGCAAATTCAAATCATAACCCCGGCCGTTCTTAACATTCCGGCCTTAAGTGTGCCATTACCGCAAATTTCGCGCTCAACGCAAATATAGCAACAAACGAGCAAGAAATATCAAGCTTGCTTGAATATTTTTCACAGCGAGTGCAGGCTACATTCGCGCTCAACGCAAATATACTAATATTTTGCTACCTGCAAATTCAAACGCCACTTATTTTATATAATTTAAGAAAATATCGTATCCATAAAGAAAAAAACGGCACCCCAATCAATCCTGCAAGCGTTATTTTCATTAACTTCGCGGCGCGAATAACGAACCACTGCAAAACATGCCAAAATTCACTGAACAGCAACGCCTTTACAAAAGCATAAACAAACAGTTCGGCAAAGCCACAATAGGATACTCCATGCTCGAAGACGGCGACAAAATACTAATCGCGCTGTCAGGCGGAAAGGACTCCCTTACCCTGCTGCAGCTGCTGGCCGAAAGGAGCAGAATATTCAAGCCGCGCATAGAGGTTGTTGCAGCACATGTAACCATGTCAAATATTCCTTACAAGGCAAACATTGATTACCTTGCAGCATTCTGCAAAGAGAACGGCGTTGGCTTCCATCTTCTTGAAAGCGGTTTCGACGCAAGTACCGACACGCGCAAATCGCCCTGCTTTCTCTGCTCTTGGAATCGCCGCAAGGCACTTTTCACGCTTGCGCAGGAACTTGGATGCAACAAAATTGCGCTTGGGCACAACATGGACGACTTCATTGAAACCATGCTCATGAACATCACATTTCAGGGCGCTTTCAGCGCAATGTCACCGGTAATGAAAATGGACAAATTCCCAATTACCGTAATACGCCCGCTATGCCTTGTCAACGAAAAAGATGTAGAAGCATACGCAACAGAGAGCAGCTTTCCCCCACAAGAGAAGAACTGCCCTCACGAGAACAGTTCAAACCGCAAAAGCATGAAGGACCTTCTCGCACATCTCGAATCCCTTAACCCCGAAGCACGCTACAACCTTTGGGGAGCAATGAGCAACATACAAGCCAATCTGCTGCCGCCAAAATTAGACAAAAACAAATAAAAATAATAAGAAATGTCAAAAGCAATCCTAACCCTCGTCCTGCTCATAATCTCAAACACATTCATGACGCTTGCCTGGTACGGCAACCTCAAGCTGCAGGAGATGAAAATTATCTCGTCAAACACCTCAATCGTGCTCATTGTACTCATAAGCTGGTGCATCGCACTGCTGGAGTACTCGTTCCTCATTCCTGCCAACAGAATAGGCTCCGATATAAACGGAGGGCCATTCTCGTTAGTGCAGCTAAAAGTAATACAGGAGGTAATATCATGCCTTGTGTTCGGTGTTATAGTATCAGTGCTCTTTAAAGGGCAAACACTGCAATGGAATCATCTGGTTGCGGTACTTTTTCTTGTCCTTGCCGTATACTTTGTATTCCTGAAATAAGAGACTGCTATAAACAATTTTCAAAAAGCTCCTCCTTCAACAGCCATTGCTGAAAGCGGATAAAAAATCGCGCCGGGTGCATCACTGCAGCCGGCGCGCAAAACACATTTAAAACACTATTTACTTACTAAAACAATCACTATGAATAGTCTCTGAATTTCTTAGCTGTTAATTTAAATTTAGTCTTCTTAGTTGTTGTATTTTTTAGTTGCTGTAATCGTTGGAAATATCTTTAATTGTTTTTCATAGTAACATTCCGGTTACTTGAAGTAGCGGTTGAACAAGCCCTCAAAGCCCTTGCCGTGACGAGCCTCGTCCTTTGCCATTTCGTGAACAGTATCGTGGATAGCATCCAAGTTCAGTTCCTTGGCGCGCTTTGCAATGCGGTACTTGTCTGAGTTTGCCTCCGCTTCAGCATTCATTCTCTTCTCAAGGTTAGTCTTTGTATCCCAAACAACATCGCCCAAAAGTTCTGCAAACCTTGCCGCGTGCTCAGCCTCCTCCCATGCATAGCGCTTGAAAGCCTCTGCAATTTCGGGATAGCCCTCGCGGTCGGCCTGGCGGCTCATTGCCAAATACATGCCCACCTCGGTGCACTCGCCAATAAAGTGGTTGTTAAGGTCCTTTATCATCTCATCGTCGCAGCCCTTTGCCACGCCAATTACATGCTCCTGGACAAACTCAAGCTTGCCGTTACCCTCCTGCATCTCGTTGAACTTCTCTGCAGGAACCTTGCACATTGGACAACGCTCGGGAGCTGAATCACCTTCATGAATATAACCACATACTGAACAAATAAACTTTTTCATAATTCTAATATTTTAAGCCGTTAATAATTCTTTTTTTCGGGCCTCAAATTCATTGCGTCCGCAATTCATTTCTGAAACCATTGCAAATATACAATCATTTTATTTTATCTGCCAAACTTTTAAAGCATTATTTTCAAACCTCCTGTGTTAAAAATTGTAAAGAGAGAAATTTTAGCGCATAAAGTACGTCTAAACAATATAAGAGAGTACGTTAATGACAAGAAAAACAATGGAAAGCTGCTACAAAAACCTAAATTGCAAAAAAGAAGAAAAAAGTGTATAAAAATATTTTGGACAATAAGAATATAATTTGTATTTTTGGGAAATAATAGGTTATTATAAAAATAATAGCGCCAAATTAAGGAAATAAAACTTAAAAACTAACGAATATGAACAAGACATTTGGAAAAAACTTGAAGGCCTGGGCATTAGTGGCCTTAACAGTTTTCTCTGGCATCTCCTTCGTAAGCTGTGACGATGAAGTTGAAGAGAAGAACCGCTTCACATTTGAAGGCGAACTTATTTCGGGCTATCTTGAGAACAACCCCGAAAGATTCAGCCACTTCACAACAATCCTCCAAAAGGCAAAAATTGGAAAGCAGACATCGGGAAGCGTGCTTAAGACCCTTTCAACTTACGGTTCATACACCTGCTTTGCACCCACAAACAACGCAGTGGAGGCATTCATCGCAAGCGAGTACAACAAATATGCCGAAAGCGTTGAATTGAACGCGCAAGACCCCACCTATCCTATCTACAGAACCGGCATACACTCGCCCAACCTTGACGAACTCTCTGACAGCATGGCTACAGAGATTGCAAAGAACCACATCATTGAGATGGGCTATATGACAACCGACATCAGCGAGGGCGCATTCCCAAAGAGCACCATGAACCGCCGATTTACAACTGTAGAATGGATTACAGACAGCCTTGGCCGTGTATTCCCATTGCTTAACAACAGCGCACGCATCATAGAGCAGGACCTTGAAAAGGAGAACGGCTATGTACAGGTCATTGACGCCGTGCTCTCGCCATCAAGCAACAACACCCACGAGCTTCTGAACTCACACCCGTCATTCAGCGTAATGTCAAGCGCACTCAAGGTCACAGGCCTTGACGAAGTATTAAGCGAACACGAAATTGACCCCAATTACGACAATACACTGTACGGTCCTCGGTTTGAGACACAGAATCAGCAGCCGCCCTACCCCGAGGAGCACAAAAAGCGCTTCACCCTGCTTGTAGAGAGCGACGATCTGCTTGCCGACCCCACAAAGAACCACTTAGGCATATCAATAGACAATTACGAGCAGCTTGAGAAACTTGCTTCTGCATGGTACGGAACAGAGGCTTTGGGCGACTACAAGAACCCCAAGAACCCTCTTTACCAGTTTGTGGCATACCACATCATTGACCGCCAGCTGCTCTACAGCTCTTCAACCGGCAGCGGCGGTTTCATCATGGAGAACTACAACCACAAGGACTTTGATTCTGAAATAAACCTCCCAAGACAGTTCGACCGATACGACTATTTTGAGACAATGCTTCCTTACACAATGATTAAAGTGACCAAGCCATTCACAAACGAATCGCTCTACTACCCTTACGGAAGCGAAGAAGGAAACGCCCTCAAGCAGGAGATTGTCATCAACTACGCCCAGGAAATGGGAACAAAGTGCAACAACCCCAACATGAAATACTACATAAATGTTGTCGTTGAGCGCGCTGCCACAACCAAAAAGCGCCCCGGCCTTGAGGACTTCAACCAGGGAGCAATTAACGGCATCATCCACACAATCGACCGCATCCTCATATATAACGAGGAGGAAATGGCCGGAAACATCCTCAACGAACGCATGCGCTGGGATTCATCATCACTCTTCCCCGAACTCACAAACAACGGAGTTCGCTGGGCGCCACAGGACGAATACACAATGACATACATCCCCGACGGATTCAGCGAGCGTCTTAAAATCAACAACACCGATTCGCACGTCTACTACCTTCGCCCGCACGCAACCGGCCTGGGAGGCTATGTAAACTTCATGGGCGACGAGCTGCTTGTAACTGGAAAATACGATTTCCAGTACCGCTTGCCGTACGTTCCTGCAGGAAACTATGAAATCCGCTTCGGTTTCGGCCAGTCAGACGCCCGCGGTGTAGCACAGTTCTATCTTGACGGCAATATCTGCGGCATCCCCGTCGACATGACCAACAGCACCGACAACCAGACAACCATCGGCTGGTTTGATGAAGAGGGAATGTCCGAAGAGGAAGTGAAGGAAAACGACAAGGCGATGCGTAACCGCGGATTCATGAAGGGACCGGCAAGCTGTCACCTTACAAAGGAAAAGAACAGCATGCGCGAATCAATCCTCGCAATCCGCAAAATCGTAGGCACATACCGCCTTTCAAAGGGCGACCACTGGCTGCGCTTCAAGGACGTGACAGAGGACACAAAGGGCAAGCTCAACGAGTTCAACCAGGACTATCTTGAAATTGTACCAACCAAAATAATCTCCGACCCGACAAAACCGGAAGACCAGTACTAAAAAAAATATGCAACCAGCGGGGGAGGCCAATTGGCCTCCCCCGCTGGTTGCATAACAATATCATTTGTTCCAAGAATCAGCTTTGAATCATTTCAAACAGTTTCCGAAAATATAGCAAAACTTTTCCTTGTTTATATATCTTTTATTTCAAGAATTCATTATTTTTGCAAAATAGATAGAGCCTTCACAAGCAATAATATGAAATACGGATTCATAAAAGCAGCAGCAATTGTACCTCAAATAGAGGTTGGCAACTACAAGCAGAATGCAAAAAACATAATTTCAGCCATCAAGGAAACCGCGCCCCATGAGGCAGAGCTCATACTCCTGCCCGAACTATGCCTAACCTCAAGCAGCTGCGGCGACCTGTTCACACAGCCATATTTCATTAAAGGCTGCGAAGAGGCAATCATAGAAATTGCTGCATCAACAGAATCCCACAACTCAATAATTGTGTTCGGCGCGCCTGTCGCATATAGGAATGCAGTATACAATTGCGCAATCATTGCACACAAAGGCAACATAGAAGGCATCATCCCCAAAAACACGCTTAAAGACAGACAGGAGTGCAACGAAAGCCGCCACTTCGCAAGCGCATCACAAATTCCGGCAGGCAGCACCATCTGCATAGGCGGAAACAAAATCCCATTCCTGCCAAAAGCAATATTCAAGACTCCTGCATATACATTCGGCATTGAAATAGGCAGCGAAGCACGGCTTCCCATTCCGCCAAGCGCACTGCTATCAGTGTCAGGAGCAGAAATCATACTCAATCCCGCATCGGCAACAGAAACCGCAGGGAGCAACAAAGCAACACGCAGTGCAATAGAAGAACAGAGCAGACGGCTTCACTGCGGCTATATTTACGCAAACAGCGGCTGGGGAGAATCCACCGCAAATGCATCATACGCAGGCTACGCCTCAATATCAGAGTGCGGAAAGGTCATAGCCGAAACAGAAAGATTCCTTACCAGGCAGCACTCTGCCATTTCAGAAATAGACCTTGACAAAATAAGGAAAGAGCGCTCAGCCGACAGCACATTCACCCAGCAGACAGATATACCTTATATATATATCAGCCAGGAGGAAAGCCTTAGCAGCACTCTCACACGCAGCATTGACGCACATCCCTTTATTCCGTCAGAGGAAGAGCGCGATGCACGCTGCAATGAAATTTTCAGCATACAGTCAACAGCCCTTGCAAGGCGCATTCAGCACACACATTGCGAAACAGCCGTAATAGGCATCTCAGGCGGATTGGACTCCACCCTTGCATTGCTGGTAGTGGCAAGAGCATTTGACATTATAGGCAAGCCGCACAGCAGCATAATAACTGTAACAATGCCGGGATTCGGCACAACCGACCGGACTTACAGCAATGCCCTGCAGCTGATGCAAAGTCTTGGCACCACAATAAAGGAAATTTCAATAAAGGAAGCATGCATCCAGCACTTCAAGGACATTGAACACGAAATCAGCAGCCACGACGTTACATACGAAAACTCCCAGGCACGCGAGCGTACACAAATTCTTATGGACGTGGCCAACAAATACAACGGCATTGTAATTGGAACAGGCGACCTGTCGGAACTCGCATTGGGATGGGCCACATACAACGGCGACCACATGAGCATGTACGGCGTAAACGCATCAGTTCCCAAGACACTTGTTCAGCACATCGTACGCTGGGCTGCCGGCAACAGCAACGACCAAACCGTCAGCGCAACACTGCACGACATTGTCGACACCCCTATTTCACCGGAACTTACACCGGCCGACGAGCAGGGCAACATCAAGCAGAAGACAGAAGACCTCGTTGGCCCATACGAGCTGCACGACTTCTTCCTCTACAACTTTGCAAGCAACGGCTATTCGCCCCAAAAGATATACTATCTTGCAAGCATCGCATTTGCCGGCACATACGACAGCACAACAATCAAAAAGTGGCTGCGGACATTCGTTTGGCGCTTCGTGACACAGCAGTTCAAGCGCTCATGCATGCCCGACGGGCCAATTACCGGCAGCTGCAACCTTACAACAGGCTGGAAAATGCCATCGGACACAAGCCCCGAAATGCTTGCAGAACTATGCAGGAAAATTGACGAAGAATAACAAATCATATAAAACCACAGAATATGAACCACAAAATCACAAACAGACTGAGAGCTGCAGCCTTAATGGCAGTTGCATTTGCAACAGCACTCTCATTCACATCATGCGATGATGAAGTTGACGAAAAGAACCGCTTCACATTTGAGGGAGAGCTCATTTCGGGCTATCTTGAGAACAACCCTGACAGGTTCAGCCATTTCACAACAATTCTAAGCAAGGCAAGAATCGGAAAGAAAGCATCGGGAAACCTCCTCAAGACCCTCTCCACCTACGGTTCCTACACCTGTTTCGCCCCCACAAACGAAGCAATTGAGGAGTTCCTTACCGAACAGTATAACCTCGGCCTTGAAGGCGAGAGAACAGGCATCACATCACCGGACATAGAGTTCCTGTCGGACAGTATGGCCACAGAAATAGCAATGAACCATATCATTGAGATGGGCTACATGACAACCGACATCAACGAAGGCGCATTCCCAATGAGCACAATGAACCGCCGCTTTACCACAGTGGAATGGATTACCGACAGCGAAGGCCGCGTATTCCCATTGCTCAACAACAGCGCACGCATCATAGAGCAGGACCTTGAAAAGGAGAACGGCTACGTTCAGGTTATTGACGGAGTGCTCAACCCTTCAAACAAGCTCATTCCCGAACTGATGAAGGTTCACGAAGGTTTCTCAATCTTCTCGGAAGCAATAACTGTAACCGGCCTTGACTCACTGCTTAGCATATATGAGATAGACCCCAACTATGACAACACCCTGACTGGCCCTGACCTTGACTCAGAGCCATCAACATCGCCCTACCCCAAGGAGAAAAAGCAGAGATACACACTGCTTGTAGAGGCCGATGACCTTTTCCGCAGCAAAGGCATCAACGACTACAAGGAACTTGAGAAGTTCGCTTCAGAATGGTACGGCACAGAGGCCATGGGCGACTACAAGAACCCCAAGAACCCGCTTTACCAGTTCGTGGCATACCACATCATTGACCGCCAGCTGCTCTACAGTTCATCAACAGGCCCTGGAGGATTCATCATGGAGAACTACGACAACGAAGGATACTCGTCACTTGTAAACCTAAACCAGAAGTTTGACAGCTACGAATACTATGAGACCATGCTGCCCTACACCATGATAAAGGTGACTAAGCCCTACACCAATGAGCAGTATAAGCAGCACATTGTAATCAACTATGCCCAGGAAGCCGGAACATATTTCGCAAATCCCAAGATGCAGGAGCACCTCAATGTAATAGTAGAGCGCGCTAACGTAACAAAGGAAAAGTACCAGGGCCTCAAGGACTTCGACCAAAACAGCCTCAACGGCATCATCCACACCATTGACCGCATCCTCATCTACAACGAGAACGAGATGGCCGGCAATGTGCTTAACGAAAGAATACGCATTGACGTTTCAGCAATCATGCCCGAACTTACCAACAACGGCGTGCGCTGGGACCTTTCAAAACCCGGCAACAAGGTAACATTCCTGCCAAAGGGCTACTGCAAGGGATTCGTGGTAAACAATGACGACACAGAGGTATTCTACTTCCGCCCGCACCCCACAGGCTTGGGTTCTTACGCAAACTACCAGGGCGATGAGTTTATCGTGGAAGGCAAGTACGACTTCAAGTACCGCATCCCCCATGTACCGGCCGGCACATACGAAATCCGTTTCGGATACCCGCGCGGATACTACCGCGGAGTATGCCAGTTCTACGTTGACGGCGAAATTGCAGGCATCCCTGTAGACCTCCGCTGGAATGCCGATACAGACATCACCATCGGCTGGGTGCCATACGACGGCCTCAATGAAGAGGAAATCAAGGAGAACGACAAAGCCATGCGCAACCGCGGATACATGAAAGGCCCCGCAAGCATTGTACTTGACAAGACCACAGGCGGCACAATGCGCGACTCAGAGCAGGCAATCCGCAAAATCATTGGCACATACCGCCTTGACAAGGGTGACCACTGGCTGCGTTTCAAGGATGTCAGCGAAAATGCTACAGGAAAGATGACACAGTTCGACCAGGACTACCTTGAACTTGTACCAAAGGCAGTGCTCTCAAACCCCAACAAGCCTGAGGACATCTATTAAAATTCCAGCATTGCAATCAAAAAAATAGCAGCGCTCTTTTGGGGGCGCTGCTATTTTTTGATTGTAATATAATAAAGAAGCACAATCCACCATCTGTCAATTTGACACGCTTAATGCCAATATGTCACCAAAAACTCAATTGGAAAGAAATTTGTTAGAGAGTTATTGAAAGGAGATTTAAATTATGAACTTCAACAAATTTACAATCAAAGCCCAGGAGGCTATTCAGGAGGCAGCAAAAATAGCTGCAGCAAACGGACAGCAAGCAGTTGAACCCGTACACATCCTCGCAGGAGTAATAAAAAGCGGCGAGCAGATAGTATCGTTCCTCATGCAAAAAAGCGGCGCAAGCATAAAGAAGATTGAGCTTGAGGCAAATTCCATAATACGGACATTGCCAAAGGTAAGCGGCGGCGAACCATACCTAAGCCGCGAAAGCACTCAAATAATATCAAAAGCCGAAGAAACAGCCAAGAAAAACGGTGACGAATTTGTATCAGTCGAACCTATTTTGCTCGCCCTTCTCAATGAAAGCAGCAGCGCGTCAACCATACTCAAGAACAACGGAATAAACAAAAACGACCTTGAGAAAGCAATAAACGAGCTGCGAAAAGGCGAGAAGGTAACATCCCAGAGTGCTGAGGAGAGCTATCAGGCACTGGAGAAATACGCAATAAACCTGAACGATGCCGCAAAAAGCGGCAAGCTCGACCCGGTAATTGGACGCGATGACGAAATACGCCGAATCCTTCAGATACTCAGCCGCAGGACAAAAAACAACCCCATTCTCATTGGAGAGCCGGGCACAGGAAAAACCGCAATAGTAGAAGGCCTTGCACACCGCATAATCCGCGGTGATGTACCCGACAACCTGCGCGACAAGCAGATATACTCATTAGACATGGGAGCGCTCGTTGCCGGAGCGAAATACAAGGGAGAATTTGAAGAACGCCTGAAAGCAGTTGTCAACGAAGTGATAAAGGCCGAAGGGAAAATAATCCTCTTCATAGACGAAATACACACCCTCGTAGGAGCAGGCAAAAGTGAAGGAGCCATGGATGCTGCAAATATACTTAAACCGGCTCTGGCCCGCGGCGAACTGCGCTCAATTGGTGCAACCACCCTTGACGAGTATCAAAAATATTTTGAAAAGGACAAGGCCCTGGAGCGCCGCTTCCAGACAGTAACCGTTGCCGAGCCTGACAAGATGAGCACCATTTCCATCCTTCGCGGCCTCAAGGAGCGCTATGAAAGCCACCACAAAGTGCGCATACAGGACAACGCACTCATTGCCGCCGTCACACTCAGCGACCGCTACATAACAGAGCGCTTCCTACCCGACAAGGCCATAGACCTTGTTGATGAAGCAGCCGCCAAGCTGCGTATGGAACGCGACTCTCTGCCCGAGGAGCTTGACGAGATTTCGCGCCACATAAAACAGCTTGAAATTGAGCGCGAGGCAATAAAGCGCGAAAAGGACGAAGCCAAACTGCAAGCGCTGGCCAAAGAGATTTCCACCCTTAAAGAACAGGAAAAGAGCAAACGCGCACAGTGGAAACACGAAAAAGAGCTTGCCGACAGCATACAGAACGCAAAACAGCAAATCAAGGAGCTTAGAGCCGAAGCAGAGACTGCCGAACGCGAGGGCAACTATGGGCGCGTAGCCGAAATACAGTACGGCAGAATCAAGGAACTCGAAAAAGAGATTTCCGATGTACAAAGCCAGCTGCATACAGCGCAGGGCAACAATGCCATGATAAAGGAGGAGGTAACAGCAGAGGACATTGCCGATGTTGTATCACGCTGGACAGGAATCCCGGTGAGCAAAATGCTGCAAAGCGAGCGCGAGAAACTCCTGAACCTTGAAGACGAGCTGCACCGCCGTGTAATAGGCCAGGAAGAGGCAATCAGCGCAGTAAGCGACGCAGTGCGACGCAGCCGCGCCGGCCTTCAGGACCCCAAGCGCCCTATCGGCTCATTCATCTTCCTGGGCACAACGGGAGTAGGAAAGACAGAGCTTGCAAAGGCATTGGCAGCCTACCTGTTCAATGACGACACTATGATGACACGCATTGACATGAGCGAATACCAGGAGAAGTTCTCTGTATCGCGCCTCATTGGAGCGCCTCCGGGATACGTTGGATACGACGAAGGCGGACAGCTCACTGAAGCCGTACGGCGCAAGCCCTATTCAGTAGTCCTGTTCGATGAAATTGAAAAGGCGCACCCCGATGTTTTCAACATACTGCTGCAAGTTCTTGATGACGGAAGGCTCACCGACAACAAAGGACGCGTCGTAAACTTCAAGAATACAATAATAATAATGACCAGCAACCTTGGAAGCAGCTACATACAGGAACAGTTTGACAAGATTAACGCCGGCAACAGAGAAAGCATTCTTGAAGAGACAAAATCAAGGATAATGGAGATGCTCAAGAAAACCATACGCCCCGAATTCCTCAACCGCATTGACGAGACAATAATGTTCACCCCGCTCAACAGCAATGAGATAGAGCAGATAGTCAGGCTGCAGATAGAGAGCGTCACTGCCCTTCTAAAGGAAAACGGAGTAGCATTAGAGGTAAGCGATGATGCAATAGGCCTTATTTCGGAGGCCGGGTTTGACCCCGATTTTGGTGCACGTCCGGTAAAGAGGGCCATACAAAGACTGCTGCTGAACGACCTCTCCAAGCAGCTGCTTGCCGGTACGGTAGACAAGAACCGCCCGATAAAGGTAACATCAAGCGCCGGCAGCCTTCAGTTCATTAACTAAGTGATGTGTAAATTACAGGCAGATTTACAAGTTTATTTCACGTCACCAAAATCAAAAAGCACACAGGAAGTTGCAGATTCCTGTGTGCTTTTTGATTTTAGCCAAATGCCTAATTACTTGGAAAGCTTAAGTCCAAGCTTCATTCCATCATAACCCTTAAGAAGAGCTGAAATTGTGCTCAATGTAGAAATTGTTGATGAATCAGACTTTGAGACAGCGTCAGAAGAAGAAAGCTTCTTGATAAACTCCAACAATTTGTCTGCATCAAAAACAACATTGACGTTTGAAACCTCATAGGCTACGCTTGCCTTCAAATTCAATTTGCCATAAAGGAAAGAGAAAACCAACTCGTTTTTACTTGAATCAACAGTATAAGTAGCAGGAATCTCCTTATTCTTTATCTTAACAGAACACTTTCCCTCCTCGGCAAAAGTAACAGAAGTTACACCCTTCTTAATGCCAACCTTTGCCACATACCCTGTCAGTTTGTCCTCAATCTTTGATGTAACAACACTGCCGCCAATATTGGAAAGAGTGTTATCACTTACAAGTTCGCAAGCGATACCGTCGTAATTCCAAGTTCCTAAAAGCATATCTGCACTCACCTTAGTGTTCTGTCCCACTATGGAACCTACAACATTCTTCAAGGTTTCTCCTGCTTCTGAACCTGTTTTTTCGTCAGAAAGTTTTTCTGCAGCCTTGCCAAGCATGTCTTTCCATGACTGTGCATTGCTGCTTAAAGAAAATGATGCAACAAGTGCAACCAACAATAGAATTCTTTTCATAGTATGATTCTTTTAAAAATAGCCAATAGAAAAAATGTCGTTATTCTTTAACCTCAGTATCTTCCTCCTCTTTTGCAGCAAAATCAACTACATCGCTTGCTACAAGTATATTATACCATGAGTATATCTTCTTTATGTGAGTAAGATATACACGCTCACGGTCGTAGTCGGGCATAACAGACTCAAAATACTCTACAAGTTCCTCCGGAGTTGCGCCTTTTACATCAAACGGAATCGGGCCATTCTCCTTTTCATAAATCTTTGCAAACACCTCGCGCAAAGGAACTTCCTCTGTATCAGTGTAAATAGCAATGTCATCAAGCATCACCACCTTGTCGTGATTATAAACAGGCATACGCTTCTTTGTTGCATCAACAGCTTCAACCACAAACATATTGCGTCCCTGAGAAAGGAGACGATAAAGACCGGGCTTGCCGGTTACAGTTAAAATTCTTTCAAACATAGTATTTATATCAGTTAAGTTTCAAATATTCTTGCGTTCACTCCAACCATGCCAAGCACGTTTATGCAGCGCTAAGTTATAAAATTCAATCCTAATCATCAAGACTTCAATCAATATTCTGCCCTGATTTCGTTCAGCAGGGATTCTACAGCCTGCAGTAACGGCTCTTCGGAATCGTTGTAAATTGAATAATCAGCAAGCAGCAACAGTTCGTCCGATGAAATCTGCTTCTGCATGCGGCTCAGCACCTGGTCTCTGCTCATTCCGCTACGCTGCATAGTGCGTTTCACAGCCGTCTCCTTATCCGACCACACAACAAGAACCTTGTCGACACAATCAATAAGCCCCGATTCATACAGCACCGCACTCTCCACTGCCACAATCTCACAGCCGCAATTATTTGCCCACTCCTTGAAATCCCTTATAACAGCTGGATGGACAAGAGCGTTAACCCTCTTTATATTATCGTCATCGGTAAAAATCCTTGCTGCCAGAAAGGGGCGGTTAAGCGAACCGTCAGCATTGTAGCATTCCTCTCCAAACATCCTCGCAAGTCCCTTGACAAGCTCCTTGTCGGCAGCCATAAGTTCCTTGGCTCTTGAATCACAATCATAAACAGGAACACCCATTATTTGAATAATATGGGAAACTACAGACTTTCCGCTTCCTATTCCGCCTGTTATTGCCAGCTTTATACAACTTCCCATAGAGCGTTTAGTTTTCATGCGTTACAGCTTCGGAGAGGATATTTTTCCGCCTGTCGCCAGGGAGAGCATCCAAAAATTCCGGAACAACATTCATATACTTCCTGAAAACATACGCCGGGCACTTTACAACCTTCAGCCTTGCCTTATTGTCACTTGCAGCAAGCAGTTCGTTATAATCCAGTTCAACAGAAAAATCATCTTTTGAAACTAAGGCCATCTCACTTTTCTGTGTCTCAAACACCACCGTAGCATATTCAGGCACAGCATAATGGCTAATAACGCTATCTCTCGCAAGTTCATCTGGAAAATTTACAAACTTTACAGGAACATCCAAACTTGAACTTACAAGTTTCTCCACAGAAATATCTGCCTTTATGCCGGGAGTGCTAACACTCATGTACCCGCTTACAGGAATAGGTATTACAAACGCTGTATCACGCTCAAGGCCGGCAATGCTTATATTGCCAAGATTTACCTCCGACATACCGTTAAGCACAGCATGCGGAGCAGTAACCTCAACATTCTCAGGCGAAAATTTAACGCCTTTAACAGTATAGTGCTCAGCAGGGGAAGCATCAAACAGCACCACAACAGGCAGCACTTTCTTTTCAAGCCTAACCCTTACTGTCAGCAGCTCTTTATTAAAATGGAGCAGCGAAGCTGAAGGGTCAAAAAGCAGCGACGCCCTGTTTGTTAAAGCCGAAACAGGCATTGTCAGCACGCCGTTATTGT
Organism: Bacteroidaceae bacterium; assembly: GCA_017516885.1. Taxonomy (GTDB): domain Bacteria; phylum Bacteroidota; class Bacteroidia; order Bacteroidales; family Bacteroidaceae; genus HGM04593. The sequence goes on along the minus strand of JAFXAR010000030.1, from coordinate 42,464 downwards.
CGTTCAGTTCAGAATAGTCTACTTTTATAGGTGGCACATCAGTAAACAGATACTTGATAAGATTAGTGCCGTTGTCATGCACAATAACCTCAAGTTCCCCCTCTTCCAGTTCCTCAAGTTCAATGCCATTCGGCACTCCGGTAACTGTAACGGCAATAGAAATCCGGGCCTCATACTTTTCGTTAAGCGCCTTTAGCACCCACATAAAGAACGAGACTGCAACAAAAAAGACGAACACCATGAATTTCCGTCCCTTATCCCCTTTCACAGATGACATAATTTCCAAGAAAAAAACAGCAAAGGCTGATTCATAATCACAAAATCATGCCTTTGCCTTATAACAGACACATTCTTATCGTCCCTGCTCCTGTGCCGCTGACGGATCGGGATATACTACAGAAATGTCAACTTTTACAACTACATTATGAGCAATTTCAAGAGACACAATACCATCCTTTATCTCCTTGATTTTGCCATATATTCCTCCGCTTGTAACAACTTCCTGACCTACCTGGAGACCACGGCGGAAGTTTTCAATCTTCTTCTGCTGCTTGCGCTGCGGGCGAATCATCATAAAGTACATGATAGCAATAATCAGCACAAACATCACAATTGTACTTGTCATCCCGCCACCCTGCGGAGCTGCATTCAAAAATACCATAATATCTATATTTTAAAGGTTAAAAAACTACTTATTTATCTTGCCCTCGCTGCGCAGCCTCTTTGTTATTGAGTCAAGCAGACCATTCACGAAAGAGCCACTTTTAGCGGTGCTGTAATATTTTGCAATCTCAACATACTCATTAAGTGAAACCGACAGCGGAATATCGCCAAATGTAAGAATCTCGGCAAGCGCCGTCTGCATTACAACAACATCCATAAATGCCAGACGCTTCATATCCCAGTTCTTTGAGCAGCTGCTCATCAGTTCCCTGTACTCATCGGCATTTATGATAGCATTTTTGAAGAGCTTTCTTGCAAAATCCATGTCGGCAACATCCTTGTACTCTGGCAGCAGCGACTGCTCACCGCCCTCATTCTCCTCAAATCTCTTAATAGTCTTGAGAACAAAGGAATCCACAATAGACTTGTCGTCATTCCAGTACAGGCTCTGCTCCTCAAGCAAAGCATCCAGTTCTTCATTCTCAACAATAAAAGCCTTGTAAAGTTTTCTCCAAAGTTCCTTATCCTCCTCGTAAGACGAAACTTCCGAAGCCATATACTCCTTGTATATTTCGCTCTCTGTTATATCAGCGAGAATTCGCCTCAAAAAGTCGGAACTCTCAACCCAGTCAAGCTTGCTCTTTTCGGCAAACTTCACCAGCTGCTCATTCTTTTCAAGCTGGGCGATAAAACGGTTATTCACGAATTTCAGGTTGGGAGAATCCGCCGACGCTCCTTTCTTACTGAAGAATGCAATTCTGTCCGCTTCGTAGTGAGTAATTCCCACCATCAGCAACAACAAGTGGCTGTAAAGGTCATACGCCTTTGACAAACTGAAAAAAACCTCGTCCTCGGCAGCCTTAATGCTTTTACCACTATTCTTGTAATACGCATACACAATCTGCACCACCTTCAGACGGATAAGAACTCTATTAATCATAAAACGCTTTTTCTGATTCTGTGCAAATTTCGCACTAAAATGCGACACAAGCAAACAAATGAGAGTATTTTTACATAAAATTCACATTCGTGAACAATAGTTGCCTAAGAATTGAGCCTCATAAACATTCAGGGTAGATAAAATCTACAAAAATATACCAAAAGAGAGGCAAAAACGTAAAAATTTGGCTTGAAAAACTCAAAAAAGACAAAAAACAGTTGTATTTACTGACAAAAACATTTACATTTGGAGCGAGAGAATTCCGTAAAACGGCAAAAACGTACACGGACAAGAGTGAATTAGGAAGTCTGGAAAGATTTTCAGTTTGATTTAAACACATATTACGATGGAAGACTACAAAAAGAGCGGAATGAACGAAAGCGAAAAGGAGATTGTATTTTCACAAGCCATCAAAGCAGGTAAAAGAATCTACTACATTGACGTAAAGAAAAACCGCAAGGATGAAATGTACCTCTCAATCACAGAGAGCAAGAAGATTGTGAACGGAGAAGGAGAGAACGCGACAGTAACTTTTGAAAAGCACAAGATTTTCCTTTACCGCGAAGATTTTACAAAATTCGCAAACAGCCTGAAAGAAGCTATAGACTTTGTTGTGGCAGAACAGGGCGAATATGTTCCCCGCTATCAGGAAAACGAAGCGCCGTCACAAGAAAACGACACAAACATCGACATTGAATTTTAAGAAGCTGAAAGGCCTTAAATTCCAATAACCAAGAATGGTTCAAAAAAATAACAGACAGCCTCCGCTTGATTGTGGAGGCTGTCTGTTATAAAAGGCACCCGGCTATAACAGAACCGGCCAAAGAGAAAGGCAAAATCAACCAGGCAATCAAACTGGCACATCCAAAACATCCAAATAGCCCAAATAACCCAAATAACCACCCGAAAACTTGTTTATGACATTAAAAAAGCGTATCTTTGCGCTCGCTTTACAGAGACATCGTGTGATGGCGAATTAAGCAAGTAATTTTAATCTTAATTTAGAGTAACACATTAAACTATGAAATCAATCAGCATTTCAGGTTCAAGCAGAACCGAGGTTGGCAAGAAGGCCACCAACGCATTGCGCAAGGCAGGTCTCGTACCCTGCTGTATTTACGGAGTTGAGAAAGACGAAAACGGCAATCCCCTGACAAAGACATTCAGCGTACCGGTTGAGGGTCTCCGCAAGCTGGTTTACACACCAGACATCCACGTTGTAGACCTCACTATCGACGGCAAGGAAGTAAAGGCAGTGATGAAGGACATCCAGTTCCACCCTGTAAAGGACACAATCCTTCATGTAGACTTCTATCAGGTAACAGAGGAGAAGCCAATCGTTATGGCAGTTCCTGTAAAGCTCGAAGGTCTTGCAGACGGTGTACGCGCCGGCGGTAAGCTCGTTCAGATTCAGCGCTACCTCAAGGTAAAGGCTATCTACACAGCAATCCCCGAGATTCTTACAGTTGACGTTACTTCACTCGGCCTTGGCAAGTCAATCAAGGTAGGCGACCTCTCTTACGAGGGTCTTGAGCTCGTAACAGTTAAGGAGTCTCTCGTTGCTTCAGTTAAGACAACACGCGCATCTGCAGCAGCAGCGGCAGCAGCTAAGAAGTAATTTTTATACTGACGCAATGAAATATCTTATTGTAGGATTGGGCAACATCGGCTCTGAGTACGAAGGAACCCGCCACAATATCGGTTTTACAGTATTGGATGCCTTTGCAAAGGCATCCAATACTTCTTTTCAGGACAAGCGTTACGGTTTTGTTGCCGAAACCTCGGTACGCGGCCGCAAGCTCACACTCCTCAAGCCATCCACCTACATGAACCTCAGCGGCAACGCCGTACGCTACTGGATGCAGCAGGAGAAAATACCCCTTGAAAACATACTGGTAATTGTGGACGACCTTGCACTGCCCGTAGGAGCACTTCGTCTCAAAGGACAAGGAAGCGACGGAGGGCACAATGGCCTCAAGCACATCGCCGCCACGTTAGGCACAACCAATTATGCACGCTTGCGCTTTGGAATAGGAAACGACTTTGGAAAGGGACATCAAGTAAACTTCGTTCTAGGCGCGTTCGACAGCGAGGAGCAGAAAACTGTAGATGCCCAGTTAGAGACAACTACTGAAATCATTAAGAGTTTCTGCTTTGCAGGTCTCGCACGCACCATGAACCAATTCAACAAAAAAGGAAACGGCAACAAACCGGCACAGGAACAATGAGCGAACAGGCACGCATAGACAAATGGCTTTGGGCAGTGCGCATATACAAAACACGCAGCATTGCTGCCGAGGCATGCAAGAAGGGCCATATTAGCATAGGCTGCCGCACAGCAAAGCCTGCGCACAACATACGCGTGGGCGATATTGTAAACGTAAAGAAATCGCCCATAACCTACTCGTTCAAAGTGCTCAAATGCGCCGAAAACCGCGTAGGGGCGAAACTCGTGCCCGAACTAATGGAAAATGTAACTCCAAAGGAACAGTACGAAATACTTGAAATGAGCAAGATAAGCGGTTTCACCGACCGCGCCCGCGGAACAGGACGCCCCACCAAGAAGGAACGCCGCGACCTCGACCAGTTTGTAGAGGAGAGCTATGACTTGGACTTTGAAGAGTTCGACTTTGACGAATTATAGAAGTTGCGAGCCTCTACAAAGCCTAAACTCCCATCGGCAAATAGCACAAAAGGGTTTATTCTACTTTTTGTCCACCCTGCCCACCCTGCTGATTTCTATCACAATCAGCGTCCTATGTGAAAACATCCTATACACAAAAAAATCTCTCAATTTATAAATTGAGAGATTTTTTGTCGGGGTGACAGGATTCGAACCTGCGACCCCCTGGTCCCAAACCAGATGCGCTACCAACTGCGCTACACCCCGAATAACGGTTATTATCAACAAGTGCCATGTCCGTCACTCAATGACACTCTCTTTAAAGCTGTCGGGGTGACAGGATTCGAACCTGCGACCCCCTGGTCCCAAACCAGATGCGCTACCAACTGCGCTACACCCCGAAAACTTTTATTTTCAAACTTTTTACCGGTTACAAAACCTTTTTTTACTTAATAATCTCCAACTGCTTGAAGATTGGCACCATAGCCTCTATCGCTCTGTCAACCTGCTCTTTGGTGTGTGTCGCCATAAGCGAGAAGCGTATAAGCGTATCCTGCGGCGAGCATGCCGGCGGAACTACCGGATTGACAAATACACCAGCTTCCCAAAGCATCTTTGTCACAAGGAATGTCTTGTCTGTGTCGCGGATGTAGATTGGAATAATAGGCGTTGATGTATTTCCTATTTCAAATCCAATTTCGCGGAAGTTCTTCAATGTGTAGTTTGTAATCTTCCACAAGTTCTCCAAACGCTCAGGCTCCTCCTGGATAATGTGCAACGCCTCAAGCGCCGCTGCGGTTGCAGCAGGAGTATTGCTTGCACTGAATATATAAGAGCGCGAATTGTGACGTATGTAGTTTATAACTTCCTTGTCACCTGCAACAAAGCCTCCAATTGTTGCCAAAGACTTGCTGAATGTGCCCATAAGCAAATCAACGTCATCGGTCAATCCAAAGTGGTTTGCTGTACCGCGTCCCTGATTGCCAAGAACACCAAGGCCATGAGCCTCGTCAACGAAAATGCTTGCATTATACTTTTTCTTCAAGCGTACAATTTCGGGAAGATTTGCAATGTCGCCCTCCATGCTGAACACTCCGTCAACTACAATCATCTTAATCGTTGCCGGGTCACAAGCCTGAAGCTCTCTCTCAAGCCCTTCCATATCATTATGACGGAACTTGCGTACTGTAGAGAATGAAAGCCTGCGGCCGTCAACTATTGAAGCATGGTCAAGTTCGTCACATATAATGGTATCTTTACGTCCTGTTATACATGAGAGAACTCCGAGATTCACCTGAAAACCGGTAGAATAGACCAAGGCCTCGTCCTTGCCAACAAACTGGGCAAGTTCGTTCTCCAGCTGAAGGTGAATGTCCACAGTTCCATTCAAGAAACGAGAACCGGCACATCCTGTTCCATACTTGCGTGTTGCAGCAATGGCAGCCTCTTTTATTCTTGGATGGTTGGTAAGGCCCATGTAAGAGTTTGAGCCAAACATCAGCACTTTCTTACCGCTCATCAGAACCTCTGTGTCCTGCTCGCTTTCAATACAGCGGAAATATGGATAGACACCCATTGCCATAAAACGCTGCGGCAAATCATATTTAGCGTATTTTTCCTTTAACAAACTCATACTTGTATATATTCTTGCCTAAAAAAGAGATACATCTTCTTACGGGGTGCAAATTTACATCATTTTTTTGAACACGGCAACCTTTTGAAAGCATTTTTTCGTAACAATTACATTTCTTTCTTAATTTCTTAATTTATCCCTCAATAACCCGCAAAGCGAAAATCATAAATAGAAATCGGCAAGCAACGTTGCTTGCCGATTTCTATTTATGGAAAAGCGTTTATCACTTTCTGCCTATCACTTTTTCTTATTATCGTTATCTACATAACCATAACCTACATAAGCATTGCTGCCACGACGGGAACGTACATAACCATACATCTTTTTCTTAGTATCCTCGCCATTAAGCACTACTGAAACATTCGCAAGCTTACCCTCTGTAACAAGCGAATTGAGATACTTAATATCAGCCTTCTGTGTATAGTCATAGCGAGCCACATAGACAACAGAATCCACCACTCTGCTAATTATCATTGAGTCAGTGACAAGCCCCACTGGAGCTGTATCCATCACAATATAATCATACTTCTGGCACAAATGCTCAATCGCCTTTTCAAGGTTATGACGTGAAAGCAATTCAGCCGGGTTCGGAGGCACTACACCTGCCGGCAAAAGGTCTAGGTTCGCGTCTATTCCCGAAGGAATAATGTGCTCATCAAGAATATTTGTAAACTTTTCATCCGCTGCCAAATAGCTTGTAATACCCTCCAGAGAAGGTTCAAAGCCGAACACCTCAGCCAGACGGGGGCGGCGAATATCCATACCCATCAGAAGAACCTTCTTTCCAAGTATTGCAGCACTTACGGCAAGGTTTGACGCAACAAAAGTCTTTCCTTCACCCGACGTTGTAGAGGTGAACATAATGACTTTGCCCGAAGATTTCTTCATCACAAACTGCAAGTTTGTACGCAAAGTACGGAAAGCCTCCACCATAATATCATTCTTGTTGCTTCTTACTACAATAGACGTTCTCTTGCTCTTTACAGAACGCGAAACAGGAATTGTACCTACGCATGGAAGCGGAGTGAGGACTGAAATATCATCATTAGGCGTCAACTCTGTACGCATTGACTCGCGTATATAGATAATCAGCGAAGGAATAAGCAATCCTATAAAGAGCGCAACAAGAAGAATCATCTTGCCTTTAGGAGCAACCTTGCCTACACATATCGGATTGTCAATGCAATCAAGATTGCTTGTAGTAATGGCAAGGCTCAGCGCATTCTCCTCATACTTTTGAAGAAGCATCACATACAAGTCGGCCTTGATTTTTGACTCACGCTCAAGCGTCACAAGCTCACGTTCAATATCAGGAGACTGTTCGTAACGTGTTGTATAACTGTCAAGCAATGCCTTCACCGCCTCACGCTGAATCTGCAATGCATCATCAAAAGAGACTATTGCCTTGCGCAAGTCTTGCTGCATCTGCTCAACTCTTGTTTCTGCCACCTTAAGCTTTGGGTTATCCGAAGTCACAGACAGAACCAGTGCATTATACTCAAGCACCTCCTTATTATAATTATTTATAAGGGAAACCAGAGATTGGTCTACATCAAGTCCAAATGTAGAAGGCACAACTTTTTTGTCATTCTTTGAATTGCCGACAAAATCCCTCAGAGCCTTAGAAGATTTAAGCTTAAGGTCAATCTCTTCAAGCTGCTTGGTACGCAGAGCTTTATCCTGGCTCACCTGAGGAGCATGAATCTTTGGGTCGACAAGCTGGTTCTTCTTCTTGTAATCGGCAAGACGTGTCTCCATCTTCTGAAGTTCCACACTCAAAGAATCAATCCTTTCAATAATAAACTCTTCGGTCTGGCGTGCAACCTGGCGCTTCTTCTCATTGGTAACCATGTTATAACTGCTGATTACCGAATTCAAGAAATCAACGCCTTCATCAGGAACAGGCGTATTCATTGTCATAACGACAGCCGAAGAGGTCTTTGAAACAGGAGCAAGAGACAATGCCGATTTATAACTGCGGGCAACACCCTCTAATGGAGTGACAACAACAAGCAGTTCGCCCACAGCCTCTTCCAGTTCCATGTTCTTGTTAACTACAACTGTACCCAACGGTGTCTTTAATGTATCAGGGAACGATGTTATCTCCTTGGCATTCTCCACAGAAGAGAGTTCCTCAACGCTCTCGCAGCTATAGGCCGCCTTTACACCATTATTGCCATCAAAAGCGAACTTTATGTAAAGCGGGTCTTGGAGATTTGCAATACTGTCTTTCACAGTCCTGCCATTACTGTCGGGCGAAAAAACCACCTTTACCGGAGATTCCGACTTGTATATTGGCTGGTCCGTTATCCCGGGAATCAAATATGCTGTATAAAGTTCCGACTGGAATACCGCCTCGCTTATGACCGCCATTGACTTAATTACCTCAATCTCATTCTCAACATTGGTATTCTGCGCCTGAAAACCAAAGTCAGCAAGCATATCGGCCGAAGATGACACAGAACCCTTCTCGCTATCCTGGAGAAGTATTGTAGATGCCACCTGATACTGCGGCACTGCATAGCGTAAATACACCACAGCAACTGCAACACATACTATAATTGAAAAGAGAAACATTTTCCAATGCCCCAAGAGATACGAAAGCATCTTTTTGACACTGAAACCCTCTTCCTCAACAGCTGTAGCCTTCAAATTGTCATTTTCCTGCATATCAATTCTATTTTAATATGTTGTACATAAGTGAAGTAAGAGATATAAGTATTGATGTGGCCGAGAACCAAAGCGATGTTGAAGAACCTATATCAGAATTCTTCGCCTTTGACTTATTCGGGGTTACATACACAACATCATTCTGCTGCAAATAGAAATGCGGAGAATTCAGGATATTGGCATCGTTCAAGTTCACTTCATACACTTCTCTTTTACCGTTCTCATTCTCGCGTATAATTTTCACATTCTCACGCTGGCCGTAGATTGTAAGGTCGCGAGCCAGTGCCAGCGCCTGCAGAACATTAACCTTTCCGTTCTTCACGGTATATGAACCCGGCGCAGAAACCTCGCCCAGCACAGATATTTTGAAATCGACAAAACGCACTGTAACAGCCGGAAGAGCCTTGAAAGCGCCTTTCACCTTCTCAAGTATCAGTTTTTCCGCCTGAGAAATTGTAAGGCCTGCTATTTTCACAGAACCCACATTGGGGATATTGACCGTTCCGTCATTTCCAACAATATAATTTTGCAAAACCGGCTGGGATGTCAAAGAATAGCTTCTGTTAACATCAGACGGAGCTGTCAGATTGTATGCCATTGACGAAGAGACATCATCCGGATTCACAATAATTATATTCAGCAAATCCTGCGGCATAATCTTTGCCTCAAACTGCTCTGCCGGAACGGCATTAGGATCAAAATCCCTGCTATTCTGCAAATAAGGGACTTTCTTGTAAGAAGTACATGATGTAGCTGTCAAAATCGCCACAAGCACAACCAATAGAAAATTTCTTTTGCTCATATAGTTACAATTCTTTAATTATTCGCTAACACTTAGAAGCTGTTTGAATTTATATCTGACACAAACAATACGGTTTCTATAAGAAAAATGTTTTTTAGAAATTCAAACAGTTTCCTAGATGCTTCTACACCAAATATTTTGCAAAGATAAGAAATTAAAGCATAAAAAAAACATTTTCACATAAAATCTGGCATTTCATTTGTTGACAGATGTTAACAAATACTACATTTGATTATTTGGAATTATTGGACTATCTTCGCGCAAACGCTATAAAATACATTCAAATGAAAAAAGCAATAAAGTGGATTCTTATAGTTTTTTGCCTTCTTGCAGCCATTGCTGCAACCGTTTTCTTTACTGCAGGGAAAAAATACTATATAACAAGAGTTGTGAAATATAATACCGGCGGCATCGCATATATCTACATAAAACCGCAGGACAATGCCGAAAGTGTAGCAAGGAAGATAGAATCCATTGCCGGGGAAAGAGCAAGGGAGGCCTTCATGATTTTTGCCAGGCACAATAATTTTAACGCAAAGAAAAGAAGCGGGAAATATGCCATAAACAATGGCGAGACAATGAAGGATATATATTACCGCATTGTCAGCAATACGCAGACACCCGTAAAGCTCACCGTCCCCTCAACAAGAACAATACAGCAAGCTGTGGGAGAAATAAGCAAGCAGCTTATGCTCGACTCTTTAGAACTCAGCAAATACACAACCAACCAGGCCTATTTCGGCACATTAGGATACACAAAAGAAACACTTCACTCATTTTTCATCCCCGAGACATACGAGGTATATTGGGACATAGCGCCTGATGCCCTTATGACAAGATTAGCCAATGAGAGACGCAATTTCTGGAACAAAGAACGCATGGCAAAGGCAGAAGCCTTAGGAATGACGCCGGAACAGGTGGCAACACTAGCTTCCATTGTAGACGAAGAGACGAACAATAAAGGCGAAATGCCCACAGTTGCCGGCCTCTACATAAACAGGCTCAAGAAAGGCATGCTCCTCCAGGCCGACCCAACAGTAAAATTTGCCATTGGCGACCTAACCCGCAAGCGCATACTTAAAGAAGACCTTGAGACCGAATCGCCTTACAACACATATAAACATAAAGGATTGCCACCGGGCCCCATACGCATTCCCACAAAGCAGGCCATTGAAAGCGTGCTTAACTACGAGAAGCACAACTACCTTTACATGTGCGCCAAGGAAGACCTGTCAGGCACGCACAACTTCTCAAGCAATCTCAGCGAGCACAATGCAAATGCACGCCGTTACCACCAGGCACTCAACAAACTCAAAATAAAGAAATAGCCAATGAAAGCCGCACGCATTATCTCTGTTATTCTTATTGCTCTTTTGCTCTGCACGCAAGCAACAGCACAGAACAATACATCGGCACTCATGCCTATACCCGAGAGCATAACACTGTGCCATGATGGCAAGACATTCCAGCTGAAAGAAAGTACAGCAATATACTGCAATATTCCCGGCGACACATTTCTTGTCAACGAACTCTCACGCTGCATACTGAAGCGCACAGGCCTTAAACCCATAACCTGCACAAAACAAAGGAAAAAGAACAGAATAAGCCTTCTGATTGACAGCACATTGCAAGGCAGCGAGCACTACACGCTCAAAGTGAACAAGGACGGCATATCAATAAGCGGCAGCACAAAAAGCGCACTGTTCTACGGCATAGCAACACTTGACCAGATACTCCTTGGCGACATCACAAACACAGCCCTGCAAAAAATAGAGCACATAGAAATTGACGATGCCCCACGATATTCCTTCCGTGCAATAATGCTTGACCCGGCACGCCACTTCATCCCGGTAAAAGAGATTAAATTCTTCATCGCTCAAATGGCGCGCTTCAAGTTCAACGTCCTTCAGCTGCATCTGACAGACGACCAGGGATGGCGCATAGAGATAAAGAGCCACCCCGAACTTACCGAGAAGGGAGCCTTCCGCAAACAAGGAGCAGGCAGTCAGGGCCCTGACAACGGCTATTATACCCAAGAGGAAATAAGGGAAATCATTGCATACGCAGCGGAGCGAGGCATTGAAGTAATTCCAGAGCTTGACATCCCCGGGCACTCCGTGGCAATTCTTGCAGCGCACCCCGAACTAGGATGCAGTTTCCGCCACAGCCACAAGAAGGAACTTGGCAAAACAACAAACATGATGCTTTGCGCCTCAAACGAAGAGGTCTATGAGATATACAACGACATCATAACAGAAGTTGCAGCACTGTTTCCCTCAAAAAAGATACATTTAGGCGGTGACGAAGCAGCTGTTAAGGAGAATTGGGCAAAATGCAGCGAATGCGCTAAGATGATGCAGGAATACGGATTTGAGAATCCCTCACAGCTAATGCAGCCATTCTTCGCAAAAATACTTGACACAGTGCGCGCAAATGGCAAAGAGGCAATCCTATGGTGCGAGCTTGACAACATTTGGCCTCCCGCAAACGAATATCTATTCCCCTACCCATCCGACGTCACGCTTGTCACATGGCGCAACGCACTAACCCCTAAATGCATAGAACTTACTCATAAGCATGGGCACAAGCTCATAATGGCGCCTGGAGAGCACGCCTACCTCGACTACCCGCAATACCCCGGCGACCTTCCGGAATTCAACAACTGGGGAATGCCGGTGACAACGCTTGAAAAGACCTACAGCCTTGACCCCGGATACGGACTGCCGCAAACAGCGCAGGAACACATACAGGGAGTAATGGGCACATTGTGGGCCGAAGCCATAAAGGACATCAACCGCCTGAACTACATGGCATTCCCGCGCAGCATGGCCATTGCCGAGGCCGGCTGGAGCAGCATGCATAACCGTTCATGGGAAAGTTTTACAAAACGCATATTCCCAAACATTATGGACATGATGAAAAGCGGAGTAAATCTAAGAGTTCCTTTTGAAATCATCAAGAGAGATTAAGAAACTGTTTAAATTTCTAAAAATAATTTTATTGTTGAAACTGTTTGTTTCGCCATTTTTTATATTCAAAAATGCCTGTTTCTTTCTTTTTTGCAGTTGCATAGCCCGCTATGCGCCCTTAAAAAATAAAAAAACATACTATTCTTGCTCTATAAAAAATTTGGCGATATAAATTTAAACAGTTTCTTAGAAACTGTTTAAATTTCTAAAAAGTATTTTCTTATAGAAGCGGGTTTCTAATTTACTGATTTACAGCACGCGCCTTGAAACGCTTGATAATGCTGTAGGCATGGAACAGGCCTAATTCCCCGGCCTTGCTAAGGTCTGCAATGCCCTCTTCGCTGTTTCCTGTATATATACGCGCAAGGCCTCTGTTAAAATAAGCCTCGGCAAAACGCTCATCAATGGCTATAGCCTTGGTGTAATCAACTATAGCCGATTTAAAGTCACTGAGCTTTATTGAGACATTGGCGCGGTTGTAATAAGCATGAGGAAAGTCTGATGCCAGTTCCACTACCCTGTCAAGGTCATTCTTTACAAGACGGTAATCAATATCAGGCAATCCTGCCGAATGTCTTGGCATTAGAGCGGCCTCATCTTCATTCTCGTTCATATATTCCGTCTCAAGCAATCTGTAGCGCAAAAAAGAACGTATAAAATAACAGGTCCATGAATCGGGTGCAATATCAACAGCAGCGTCAGCATCCTTCATTGCCTCTTCAAGATTCTGCACAAGGTAATAGTCAAGGGCGCGGCGCAAGCGGGGACTGCACTCTTTGGAATCGGAGGCAATATCCTTTGAAAGAGCATCAATACTTTGAAAATGCCTCTCCACCTCATTCGAAGCAAGCGCACGCTCGTCATTAGTAAGCAACAGTTTCCTTATCCCAAGCCCCTGGCTGTTAATCTCCTCCACTCCGCGATAATACTGGGCTGCAGATTCCAGTTCCTGCCCGGCCTCGTAGTAAGTAAGCACAAACAGAGGCTCTATATCTACATACACATTCCTGTTTTGGATTTTTCCCCTATATTCAGTAACATACTGCTTATCGTCAGACACCGAAGACGAGACTATAAACTCATTGTACCGGCGAATATTCTCATCGGAACGCTTGCGGGCCTCATCCTCAGCAGAATCACTGCCGGCCGAGCTCTCATCCTTTTCATTGAGAGCCGCAAAGAACCGCTTTCGCTTGAGCCATTCTTCATCAGCAGAGGCTGCGGCCTCATTGCCCATTTTCCTGTACACGGCACTTCGGCATATACGCCCATACTCAAAATCGGGATAATTCTCAAGCACAATTGAAAAATCCTCTACAGCCCCCTTGTAATCGCCGGTCTTTTCCCGCAGCAAGGCGCGGTTGAAGCGGGCAAGCATATTGTCCCCATCAATCATCAGCACCCAGTCAAAATCCTCAATTGCACTGTTGTTGTCACCAGTTTCAGCCTTGAGCAAGGCACGGTTATAATGTGCTGTAAAGTTTCCGGGCTCAACCTGGAGCGCTGTATTATAATCCTCCATTGCCCCGCTATAGTTATGCCTCTTGTAACGTGCAAAAGCGCGGTTTATATAAACGCCACTATGTGTAGGCATCAGGTCTATCGACTTATTAAAATCCGCTTCAGCCTCCTGATACTTGCCCATTGCCATATTTATAATAGCACGCGCCTCATAAACCTCTGGCGAGAACTTGTCATACAGCAGCGTCTGTTCCACCATGTTTCTTGCCTTGAGAGTATCTCCGGCATTCAGTGCAAGCTGGGTGCGCATAAGACGCGCCGCTGTATTGCGCGGAAAAACAACCAGCATGGAATCAAGCACCCCTTCGGCCTTTTTCCAGTCCTTCTGCTTCATAACCACAGCGCCAAGATTCTGCCACACCTCATTATTTCTTGGATTGAAGCGCAAGGCCATGCGAAGGTCACTCTCTGCATCACTGAAATTGCTGGCGCTGGCACGGCAAAGACCGCGCAGATGATAACTGCGGGAAATGTAGGGATTCTTCTCTATTGCGACATCAAGGTCCTGTTCCGCTCCTGTGTAATCCTCAAGATAATACTTTGCCAGCGCACGAAAGAAATAGGGTTCGTGCAAAAATGGCTTAGCGTCTATTACCTGGTTAAAATACTTTATTGAGAGCACATAATCATCAAAATAGAGCGCGTTGCGCCCTATTTCCATTACCCGCGTTGTATTCAGCTGCGCATTGCACAGCAGCGTCATGGACAACACAACAAGGGAGGCCATTGCCCTCTTCAGAATCATCGGATTGCTCTTTTAGTCTTGTAATTGCAAGCGACTTTTCCTTTTAGCAGATTGCCCAGCCTGTTCTTGTTCATCTGGCGGCGGAGCATTGAGAGACGGTCGGCAAACACCTTGCCCTCAAGGTGGTCGAACTCATGCTGCATTACACGGGCAAGATACCCTTCAACCCACTCGTCATGCTCAACAAAGTTCTCGTCAAGATACTGCACATGGATACGCGACGGGCGCACAACCTTTTCATGGATTCCAGGCAGGCTCAAGCAGCCCTCTTCCATAGCATCAGTCTCGTCAGAAGTCTCAATTATATGCGCGTTGATATACACCCTGCGGTAATCCTTGAATTCGGGATGGTCTTCCGACAGCGGGTCAAGGTCAATCACAACCAAACGGATAGCAAGACCTATCTGCGGAGCAGCAAGGCCAATGCCTTCGGCCTGGTGCATTGTATCAAACATGTTCTCAATAAGAGATTTCAGTTCCGGATAGTCAGGAGTTATATCTTCCGACACTTTTCTGAGTACAGGCTGGCCGTACAAATAAATTGGTAATATCATAATATTTTATTTACATTCGTTTACTTTCCATATATGACTGCAGGATTATTGTAGCGCTTACCTCATCTACAAGTTCCTTATTGCGGCGTGCCATCTTCTTTATTCCAGCATCAATTATCGCACGTTGGGCAAGCACCGATGTAAAGCGCTCGTCGTGATACTCAACAGGAATATCCGGCAAAAGCTTGCGCAAACGGTTCACAAACGGTTCTATGCGTCTCATATTCTCCGATGGTTCATTGTTCATCTGCTTTGGCAGTCCAACAATTATGCGTTCCACCCTCTCTCGCTGCAAATAAGAGAGGATGAAAGCCTCAAGCCCTGTCGTAGGCACAGTAGTAAGTCCCCCGGCTATTATCTGCATTTCATCGGACACGGCAATCCCTGTCCTCTTTTTTCCATAATCTATTGCAAGCAATCGCGCCATATAAATAATCTATCGCAAAATTTCCCTGCAAATTTACTCATTTTAGACGAAACGGCATACCTATTGTTTCAATAAACTATCTAAGAAACTGTTTAAATTTCCAATAGATTTTTAGAAACTGTTTGAGAGGATATTTAGAAACTGCTTAAACCTCTAAAAAATATTTTCTTATCAAAACTGTGTCATCAGTATCTCTGCGCCAGTTAAAGTCATCTTTCAGATATGCGATAGGTAAAAATTCCGTAAAGCATCACCACCGCAAAACATAACAAAGGCAAGGCAAAAGAGACATTGACAGCCGGCATCCCCATTACTGTGCCACAGTCTATGACCGCGCCTTGAAGCGGCGGCATCAGCGCACCGCCCACAATAGCCATCACCAAGAATGCCGCACCAAGAGTAGTATCCTCCTCATCGACCTTCTCCAATGCAATGCCATAAATTGTGGGGAACATAAGGGACATGAAGAAGCTAATGGCAACAAGGCAATACAATCCGGGAAGCCCCACGATAAATATTGTTCCGAGCGTAGCACAGCAAGCGCCAAAGCCAAAGAGTGCAAGCAGCATGCGCGAACTGAAAAAACGCATAAGAGCAGTTGTGATGAAACGGCTGCAAAGGAACATTATCATAGCGCATATATTATAGCTCTGGGCAGTAGCCTTGTCAATGCCAAGATTATCGGCATACTGTATTATGAAAGTCCACACCATTATCTGCGCGGCAACATAAAACACCTGTGCAAGGACACCGCAGCAGTAGACCTTATTGCTCCACAGGTTCTTCAGCGTGCTCCTATTGCTTACAGCGGCAGCGTTCTCGCCCTGGAGATTTGGAATCTTTGTACAGAGAAATACAACCAGCACCAAAAGCACTGCCAGACCTAAAGCCACATACGGGTCGCGTATAACAGCAAGGTCATGCAAGCGTATACCGGCCTTTTCTGCCTCGCTAAAACTGTCAAATATGATTTTTCCGGCAGCATCGCGCTTGTCCGAAATCAGCTGTGGCAACACAACGAACGATGCTACTGCCATACCCATAAGCGAGCCCAATGGATTGAAAGACTGCGCAAGATTAAGGCGGCGTGTAGAAGTCTCCTTTGCGCCCAAAGACAATATCAGCGGGTTCGCCGTAGTTTCAAGGAATGCCAACCCGAATGTCAATATATACAATGAAAGGCAGAAAAACATGAACTCCTGATAATGCGCGGCCGGAATAAACAGAAATGCGCCTGCTGCATAGAGGGCAAGCCCCAGCAAAATTCCGCTTTTGTAGCTGTATTTGCGTATAAACAGCGCTGCAGGCACAGCCATTGTAGCATAGCCGCCATAGAAGGCAAACTGCACAAGAGCAGCTTCGGATGCCGGCAATTCCATCAATGTCTGGAAAGCAGCCACCATAGGGTTTGTAATATCATTGGCAAATCCCCATAGCGCAAACAGCGAGGTTACCAAAATGAACGGCAATAGATAGCGTTTCTCTATAAGCGCCGGTTTTGCTGCACTATTTTTCATCCGGTGTTGCGTATAAGTTGAACATTCTCTCCATCATGCGCCACTTTTCGTTTGAAGAACTGCCCGGGGCTGCTTTCTGGAACTCAGACATATAATCTTCCCACTCCTGCTGACGTGGAAGCGTTGACAATCGCGCCATAGCCGTATCCCAGTCAAAATCCAGAGGCGCTTCAACTATCATGAAAAGCCGTGTTCCCAATATATATATTTCCATCTCAAGAATACCCACCTCGCGTATTCCCCGGATAATCTCGCTCCAGGCCTCGCCTTCGCTGTGACGGCGGCGATACTCAGCAATCAGTTCAGGACTATCCTTGAGGTCAAGTGTCTGACAAAATCTCTTGACAGGCTGCCTGTACTCACGAACTCTATAACCTTCTGTCATTCTAAGAAGCTGTTTGAATTTCTAAAAAATATTTTTCATATAGAAGCCGTATTGTTTGTTTCACCATTTTTTATATTCCAAAAATAGTGCCAACGAGCGCAATGTAAGTTTACTTACAGATTGCAAAGCGAGTGCAGCCTATTTTCGCGCAAGACAAAATGCCTGTTTCTTTCTTTTTTGCGGTTGCATAGCCCGCTATGCGCCCTTAAAAAATAAAAAAACATACTATTCTTGCTCTATAAAAAATTTGGCGATATAAATTCAAACAGCTTCTAATATATTTAATCATTTATAAACAGGACCATAATTCTGGCAAGCACGATAGTCGGCCGCCTCCTTGTCCATTCCAAAGGCATTCCATGCCGCCGGGCGGAATATCTTTTCTTCGTCAACATTATGCATGCACACGGGAATACGCAGCATTGAAGCAAGCGTAATAAGGTCAGCGCCAATGTGGCCATAACTTATTGCACCGTGGTTAGCGCCCCAATTATTCATCACAGAATAGACATCCTTGAACGGAGCTTTGTCACACAAGCGCGGAACGAACCATGTTGTAGGCCATGTAGGGTCAGTGCGCATGTTCAGCACATCATGAATTTCGGGCGCAATGTCAGCAGTCCATCCTTCGGCTATCTGAAGCACCGGTCCAAGACCTTTAACCAAGTTGAGACGGCTCATAGTCACAGGCATACCGCCTTTTGAAAGGAAGTTCGATGAGAATCCGCCTCCACGGAAATAGTCACGGTCGGCAGGCATCCAGTTTGTATTTTTAAGACAAGCCTCAGCATCGCTGTCTGTCATTTCCCAGCACGGTTTCATGCATGGTTCTCCATTTGCATTCACACTTGCACCTGTGGCATCAAGTGTAGTTGCACCTGAATTTATCAAATGAATCATGCCCCCTGCTGCAATACCGCTGAGTTCCTTGCCTGTAACACGCTTTACGGCCTCAGGACTCCAATAAGTGCGCACATCGGAAAACATCTGGCCGCATCCGGTGAGCAGTTTGCCAAACAGCATGGCAACACCATTGCAAGCATCATTCTCTGTAGCGAGCACATAAGCTTCGCGTATACCGTTCCAGTCGAACGTACTGCAAAGCAGAGCCTCGGTAAAGTCTCCGTTAGGTTTCCAGTCGGTCCACTGACGCTGTCCCTGGAAACCCGCAGCAATGGCATTATGGCCTATCGCCTCTTCCTTGAAGCCCATTTCCCTCAACTTTGGATTTCCAAGCATCAGGTCGCGCACAATAAGCGTCATCTTTACAACAAACTCCCAATCGGCATCCTTACCGGCGCGGTCTTTCTGCTTTTCCGGACGGTTCTTATCCCACCCTTCATTTGACTTGCAGTATTTCTCGGTCCACGCCATAGCCCTCTCATACTCCTCATGGTCATAAATGCCCTCATCCATGCGGCGCAGAATTTCGGTTTCATCTACGCTTTCGTTACGCATTCCAAGATATTCCTGGAAGAAGTTCTGGTCAACAATGCTTCCCGCAATACCCATGCACTGACTGCCTACAGAGAGATAGCTCTCGCCACGCATCTGTGCTACGGCAACAGCCGCACGCGCCCAGCGCAGAATTTTCTCGGCCACATCAGCCGGAACTGAATTATCATCAAGGTCCTGAACATCACGCCCATAGATACCGAATGCAGGAAGCCCTTTTTGAGCATGGCCGGCAAGAACTGCCGCCAAATATACAGCACCAGGACGTTCCGTACCGTTGAATCCCCAAACAGCCTTTGGCCAATGGGGGTGCATATCCATAGTCTCAGAACCATAGCACCAGCATGAGGTTACAGAGATTGTTGCGCCAACATTCTCGCGTTCAAACTTGGCGGCACATGCTGCGCTCTCGGCCACACGGCCAATAGTTCCGTCGGCAATTACACACTCTACCGGTTTTCCATCGGCATACCTTACATTGGCCGAGATAAGGTCCGCTACGGCTTTGGCAAGATTCATTGTCTTCTCTTCAAGGCTCTCGCGCACGCCACCCTGACGCCCGTCAATTGTCGGACGAATTCCTATTTTGGGATATTTGCTCATAATATGGTTACATTTAAAGGTTACTCCTAGATTATCTTAACGACTACAATATTAACCATATTTTTTCTGCAATAAAACAAATTTATGTTTTTTTAGCACATAAAAAAGAGGGAGACTCAAAAAAAGATTTGAACCGCCCTCTTATTCCTCCGCAAGAACACTTGCGATTTTTCATTTACTTGTTATAAAGCAGCCATGCCTTCTGATAATCGGCATTGTCAGGGTGAGCTGCCTTGAACTGGGCACGCGCCTCAGCGGCCTCACGACGGCTGTTGAAAGATGCGCAAATCACACGGTACATGTTATTTTCGTTCTTCACAATTATGGCATCATAACCCTCAGCAATAAGTTCAGCGCGGATTCTCTCTGCACCCTCTTTCCTGCCATAGCTTCCGCATACTACACTGTATGCCTTCAAAGAGCCCTCGTCTCCCGAAGAGAGTTCAACCTTCTCTGTACGGTATCTCTCGTCAACCTCAACAGTTTCCGTTGTTGTTGAAGAAACAGGAGCAATCTCCACAAAATCACTCTGCTGGCCCTGGCCTTCAGCATCGCCTTCTGTTAAAGCCTCATCGTATGCACTTTTGTACATATCGTTAGTTGACTTGCAAGACGAGAAAGCGAACACTGTGCACAATGCAACAGACAAAAAGAACATTTTTTTCATAGTGCTTATAAATATTTAATTAGTTTTCAATTATAAAATTCCGCCAATGTTTAGAAGGCGCATCTCGTGTTTTCTTATATTTTCTACAAAAGTAAGAATAAAGAGGCACAACGTCAACTTTTAGAACATTTTTTATTTTGAAAAACCTAAAAAAAGCATTTAATGCAGACTTTTGATTATTAAAAAAGATAAAAGGTTATCTTTGCACAACAATTGTACTTATTATAAGCAATTCCATTATTTATGAAAAAACAACTCACACTCCTCATGGCAGCATTACTGCTGCTCTCATGCTCTGCAAAAAGAGCAGCAGAGAAAACATCTGCAGCCGACAGCGACGTAAATTACAGCGAATTCTTTACAGGAAAGACAATGCGCTTCGATTTCCATCATGCAGGCAACAGCACCAGCGAATACTACTATTTTGACAGAGTATTGCGCGAAGGAGAATGGGCCGGTTCGCAGGTATCGCTCATAAATCCGTTTGACTATGGCGAACAGCACTTCAGAATCATTGACCAGGCAACCGGGAAAATAATCTACAAGAACAACTACTGCACCCTTTTCAACGAATGGCAGACCACCCCCGAAGCCACAAGCACAAACCGTTCATTCCCCGAAGGCGTAATTTTCCCCGAACCCAAGAATGACTTCACAATAGAGTTCTTCGCCCGTAACAAAAAGAGCAAAGAGTGGGAAAAGAAATATTCGCAGAACATTGATACCGAGGACTACAACATCAAGGAAGGCAAGCGTCCCTACTCCTCAGCCGACATTCATATTGGCGGCGACATTGCCCACAGCCTTGACATAGTGCTTCTGCCCGATGGATTCACCGAAGAGGAGAAAGAAAAGTTCATGGGTGCCTGCAACATGTGGCGCGACGCCCTGTTCGCATACGCCCCCTTTACACAGAACAAGCACCGCATAAACATCCGCGCCGTGTGGGCGGCATCCGAAGAGAGCGGAATAAGCAAGCCCGGCATGAACGAATGGCACAACACCCTGCTCGACTGCCGCTTCTACACCTTTAACAGCGAGCGCTACCAGATGACAGAGCAGTTCCAGAAAGTTCGCGACGTTGCATCATGCGCACCCTATGAATGCATCTACATACTCACAAACACCGACAAGTACGGCGGTGGCGGCATCTACAACTTCTACGGGCTCGGTTCGGCAGGCAAGACCGGCCGCACAGGCGAAGTCTACGTTCATGAGTTCGGGCACTCCCTGATGGGACTGGGCGATGAATACATTGAAATTGGCAACACCGTAAGCGCACTCTACCCCGAGGGCGTAGAGCCATGGGAGGCAAACCTCACCCGCTTCGTAGACTTCAACGGCAAGTGGGAAAAGAGCATATCAAAAGAGACGCCAATACCCACCGAAATAAAAGAGGGGACTACTGAAAAGGATTGGAAGATTGGAGCATACGAGGGCGGAGGCTATCTTGAGAAAGGAGTATTCCGCGGCTGGCCCGAGTGCATGATGAAGGCACTTACAGACTTCTGCCCGGTGTGCCAGGATGCCATAAGCAGATACCTTGATTACATGTGCAAGTAATCCATAAAAAAGGAACAAGTGCTGCAGCACTTGTTCCTTTTTTATGGATTACCGTAATATGGTTAGTCAATATACTTTATTTCCGTTCTGCGTCCCGAACCATCGGTAAATGATACCGGACACTGCTTGCTGTCAAATTCCCACTTGCCGGTGAGATAGACAGGATTTCCGCCATTGTCCTTAACCGCATTGCCCTTGCTGTCCCTTGAAAGCATGTGCATAGGAAGGTTTGGGCTTACAGCACCTAACAAGCCGAATGCAGCAATCTGGTAATAGGCATAATATTCTGTTCTAACAGCAGGAATTGCCCTCTCCAGCCCCCAATAGCCGAAATAGCCAGAGAAGTCAAAGTTAGTTTTGTTTCTTATTGAAGAGAAACGGTATTCCCCCCTGCGGTCAAGCACAATTGAGTCATTGTCGTAATTGTCAGGATAACGTATAATATAGCCGGTTACATCGCCCGAAGAGTTGCGGGAAGGCTCGTACATATACCCGCCATCGGCGTATGCATGCTGCAGTTGAGTTGCAGAATATGTGAAATCCAAGGCAGAAAAAGAGGCAAGGGTGCCATTGTCATTGAATGTACCGTTGTCCCTGCCGTCATCCACAGAGTTCCAGTCGGGGAATTCAGGATACTCGTGCTTCACGCTGTAATAGACACTAAGCCTGTTGTTCTCCAGGAAATAATAGTTTGCCTTGGAAGTAATGTTACATCTGTAGTAGCGGGTTACATTATCAAACTCCACAGCCCTGTAATGCACCATCTTGGAATTTATCTCCCTTATGCGCCCCTTTGCATCATAGTCAAAATTATGCTCCCAAGAATATTCCCTGCCGCCAATATTATTGGTTGTTTTCACTTGGGCAACCATCCTTTTGCCGGGCACAGGTTCATAGGGAGAGAGCGCAGTATCGGCATTATACTCCTCACTGTCCTCACAAGCCACAAGGGAAACTGCAAACAATGACAGGAAAAGCATTTGAAAAAGTTTCTTCATAGTATTCATAAGCAAAAATTCTGTAATTAAGCGCGAATATAACTCTTTTGGCGAAAACGAACCAAATAAATCCTCTTAAGTTTTCAAAACAAGGCAGCAAACCCAAGCATGCGCTCATTTGTTCAATGATAAAACCCAACAATTATGGCATTCATTGACTATTATAAAGTGCTTGGAGTTGAGAGCAACGCCACACAGGAGGAGATTAGAAAGGCCTATCGGAAAATGGCCAAGCGCTACCACCCCGACAGGAACAAGGAGGACCCTAACGCTAAAGAGCGCTTTCAGGAGATTAACGAAGCTAACGAAGTTCTGAGTTCGCCCGAAAAACGCAGAAAATATGACGAATATGGCGAAAACTGGCGGCATGCCGACGAGTTTGAAGCGCAACGGCAGAAGTACAATACCGCATCAGGCGGCTACGACTTCGGCGGGTTCGGTGGGTTCGGCGACTTCAGCCGCCGAAGCGGCAATGCAAGCGGATTCAGCGACTTTTTCGAGGAACTGTTCGGCGGCGGCGCGTTCAGCCGCCAGAGAAACGGAGAGGACATACACGCGACGCTCAGCATACCGCTCCACGATGCCGCCACAACGCACAAACAGACTTTTACTGTAAATGGGCGGAATATCAGAATAACCATTCCCGCCGGCGTGCAGGATGGACAGACTATACGCCTGAGAGGTTACGGCAATCCGCCGCCCTCCCCTAACGGCACAAACGGCGACCTGCTTATTACATTCAGCATTGAGCCCGACTGCACTTTCACGCGCAAAGGCAACAATCTCCACACATCAGCAAACATAAGCCTTTACACAATGCTTCTCGGTGGAGAGGCCATAATCCCCACCCTTAACGGCAACGCAAGAGTGACGATTAAGCCCGGCACACAACCCGACAGCATGATTAGGCTTAAAGGCAAGGGATTCCCGCTCTACAAGCAGGAGAACAGCTTCGGCGACCTAATAGTGACGCTTAAACTAAAACTGCCGCAACTGAACGATAAGCAGAGAGCACTGCTCAGGCAGATGCAGCAGTCAGAAGAGTGATAATAACGCATCAATTGTTAAGCACAACGTAAGCATTCAGATAGAGTGCAAAGAACAGCCAGAGCAGATAAGGCAAATTAAGCAATCCTGCCGCACGGTGCAGCATATATGCCGAGGCCGCATAAATTGCCACAACAATAATCAACGCTGTAAGCACTACAAGCCCCACTGCCGGCGAGCGCATATAGAAGAAGGTAACACTCCATGCAAAATTAAGGACAAGCTGCAGAAAAAACAGCAGAATAGAGAGCCATGTATATATTGAATGAGTATTCCACACCATTGCTGCCGAAACAGCCATAAGCAGATAGAGAACAGCCCACGCAATAGCAAAAACAATTCCCGGCGGAGTAAATGTTGATTTTGCAATATACGGATACCACTCAAGCATGGCTGTTTCCTGAACAACACTTGAGAGATAACCCACCGAAAAGGCAAGCAGCACAAAAAGAAGATAAGACAAAAACTTTTTCATAATTAAACAATAAAGGAGAACCATACGACATGTACAGTTCTCCTTTATAACAAAAAAACTTTAAAAAAGTTTCTAAATCTCGCCCTGCCCCTCCTTTTTCCTCTGCTTCTCCTTAATAACCTCATTTATCTGAGAATCGGAATAGTAAGGAACTTTTCCGGCCGGAACATACTTGCTCGAAGAGGAGAGGTGAGTATCCTGGTCGTCAAAGAAAATGTGCGCGCCAAAAGCCTTCAGAAGTTCATCCTTGCGCAACCCTCCAAGAAAATAGGCCTCATCAACGTACACTCCCCATTTGCGGAGCGTCTTTATGACGCGGAAATGCGAGGGCAGGCTGCGGGAAGTGACAATGGCCAGGCGCAGAGGCGAAAGCTCTATTGAAGTAGGCAGACACTCCTGAATCTGTGACAGCTTCTTCAGGAGATTAGCAAAAGGGCCCTCCTTCAAAGGCACATCGGCATTCTCTTTTTCATATTTATAAAAGGCATCAATGCCCTCCTCCTTAAAACGGCACTCCGATTCATCGGAGAAAATAACAGCATCAGCGTCAAACGCAATCTTCACCCGGCTGTCCTCGGGATTAAAATCCGTTGGCGGAGCATATATTAGCGCCGATGCACATATACCGGAATCCATCACCCTCTGCACGTCTCCCTCGTCCTTTGAAAGGAAAAGGTCTATTGAAAAAGCCTTGAGATATTTTGAGAGCGATTCGCCGCCCGACAGAGCAACCCTTGTTATATCAAGCCCATACATATCAAGGGACTTCAGCATGCGCATACCGGTCTCAGGGCTGTTCCTTGACATTACAACTACCTCCACTATGGGGCGGTTAGCCTGTTTGTTAAGTTCAAGAAGGCTCTTTACAAGATAAAAGGCCGTTCCGCGCTCCAAAGGTTCATCCTCATGCTCTTCCTGATACTTACGGTATTTGGCAACACCGTATTTCTCAAAAATCTCGTTTTCCGCCTCAAGGTCAAAAAGAGCTCTTGAAGAGACACCTATTACAAGACGTCCATCTAAATTCTCCATTATATTATATCAGTTTATCCAAAAAAAACAATTGTATGCAAAATTAGTCTATTTGCAGCCATTTATCAATAAAAAAACATAAAAATATCATCCGGCTGACTGTTTGCCGAAAAATGAGAGCATAAAAACACTATTTTTGCAGAAACAAATTCTAAAGGAACAATGATAAAGCATATAGTATTTGATTTTGGCGGAGTGCTTACCACAATAGAGACAGAAAGGGCACTAAGAAGATTCAGCGAGTTAGGAGTAAGGAATCCCGCAGAGTATATAAACTCATACTGCCAGAAAGGGCCTTTCTTTGAGATTGAAAACGGAGATATAAGCGCCGGGGAATTCTGCGGCAAGCTCAGCACTATATGCGGCAGGGAGATAACATTCGAGCACGCAAAATATGCCTGGATGGGATTCATAACAGAGGTACACACCGAACTGCTTGAATATCTGCAGACACTCCGCGGCAAATACACCCTGTCAGTACTCAGCAACACAAACCCTTTCATTCAGAGCTGGGCACAGAGCGAGGAATTCACCCCATGCGGAAAATCTCTGGCGCAATATTTCGACAATCTATTTCTCAGTTACCGCATGCACTGTTCAAAGCCGGGCGAAGAAATCTACACAAAGATGCTTGCTGAGGGCTGCATGAAGGCAGACGAGACACTCTTTGTCGATGACGGAGAAAAGAACATTGAGGCAGCAGCCCGATTAGGGATAAAGACACTGAAGGCAGAAAACGGCAAAAGCTGGCGCAAGGCGCTTGAGGAAAAGCTCCAGCGGGAAGAATAATCTATTTCTTATGCATTGTGCGGTCAACATGATAGAGACCGCACAGAATAAGCACAGCACCAAGCACAGCCACCCAGGTGACCCGCTCGCCAAGCACTATTGCCGAAGTTATAATCGCAATCAGCGGATTGAGATAAATAAAATTGGTTGCACGCACTATGCCTATGTGCTTCAGACACCAGTTCCACCCAAGAAAACATAGCATTGACGCCACACAGCCAAGAACAAGAATATTCCCCCACACAACAGCGCCGCCCGAAAGGAGTATATCCACATTCACCCCCTCAGCAAGCGACAAAGGGAGAATTGTGAGCAGACCATATCCGAACACCTTGCGGGTTATCAGCATATTGCTGTACCTCTCCTGCACCTTTCTTATCACAAACGAATAAAGCGCCCAGCACAGACATGCCGAAAACGCCAGCAAGTCGCCAAGCGGCGAGAGCTTGAGAATAAAATTGCCATTGAAAACCACAAGGGCCATTCCTGCAAAAGCCACAATTGACCCAACCAGTCCCGACTTAGACATCCTTTCGGCCGGATAGGCCCACCCCACGATGAATGCGGTAATCATAGGAGTGAGGCACACTATAAGCGACACATTGGAACAATAGCCGAAGGCGAGCGCATAGTTCTCGGTAAGAAAATAGAGCGAACCGCCCGACAGGCCAAGCGACAAGGCGAGCAGTTCATCCTTAATATTGTCAAGGAACAGTTTCCTCCACGAAAAGGGAACAATCAGCACATACGCAAGAATAAAGCGGAACAGAAAAATTTCATCGGGGCGCAATCCTGCATTTATCAGCAGCTTAGTCTGCACAAATGTACAGCCCCATATCACCACAATGGCAAATGCGGCAATATATACATAAAACATCGGAACGCTCCTCTTGCCCTGCATGCGCAATGATTAAGAAATAGTGGAGTGCCTTTACTTGGCAGCGCCAATTTCAACAGCCACCTCGGCAGCCCTCTGCAGAGCCAAATGAATATTGTTGCAAACATTCTCCTTTCCTACAAGAGCTGTAATGCCGGCCTTGTTCAAGGATTTTGCCACATTGTCATGCACGCCTGAAAGAATAACCACTCTGTTCTCCTTCTTTGAAGCATTCACAAAAATCTCAAGATTATGCAGGCCTGTTGCATCAATAAAGGTCACCTTTCGCATTCTTATGACACGGATAGGCATAGCGTCAGTATTGCGTGTAAGTTCATCGAACTTGTTGGCAATTCCAAAGAAGAACGGACCTTCAATCTCAAACACCTCAGTGCCGGCCGGAATTGCAAGCACCTCATCCTTTTCGCCATCGTTGTGCACCTCCATTTCGTCGCGTATAACCGAAATATGCGCACTCTCCATTGCACGCTTCATAAAGAGCACAATAGCCATTACCAATCCCACCTCAATGGCAAGAGTAAGGTCAAAGAACACAGTAAGCAGCAAAGTGACAAACAGCACGCTTGTGCCCGACATTGAACTTTTGCACATAGAAACAATAGTTCTCCATCCGCTCATATTATAGGCAACCATAACCAGCACACCCGCAAGGCAAGGCATTGGAATCAGTTCAACGAGACTGCCAAGCAGCAGCAGCACAAGCAGCAGCACAAAAGCATGCACAACGCCCGCAACCGGTGTCTTGCCGCCATTGTTTATATTGGCCATAGTGCGCGCAATGGCACCGGTAGCAGGGATTCCGCCGAAGAATGGCACAACCACATTTGCTATACCCTGACCAACAAGTTCGGTATTTGAGTTATGGCGGTCGCCAATTACGCCATCGGCAACCATTGCCGACAGCAGCGACTCGATAGCGCCAAGCATTGCAATTGTAAATGCTACAGGAGCAAGAGCCTGCACTGTAGCCCAAAGAGACTTGCCGGCAGGCAATGAAGGAACCTCAAACGAAGGCAAACCGGCCGGCAATTCATAGAGGTCGCCTATTGTAGTTATTTCAACCTCGGCAAACTCCTTTAGCAGATAGGCCGCAAGCGTCATAATCACAATAGCAAGCAGCGAACCAGGAATCTTCTTTGAAAATTTAGGTGTCAGGGCAATAATAGCAACGCTCAACACACCCATGGCAGTGCTCCAAAGATTTATATCGCCAAGATTATTAAAATAGCATATCCACTTGTCAACGAAGTTTGCCGGTACTTTCGCAATACCAAGGCCAAGCAAATCATTTATCTGCGTTGAGAATATTGTTATTGCAATACCGCCGGTAAAACCTACTATAATGGGATACGGCATAAACTTTATTACAGCACCCAAACGGCACAGGCCCATTACAACAAGCATAATGCCGGCCATTATTGTAGCAATTGCAAGCCCTCCGAAGCCAAACTGATGCACAACGCCATAAACAATTATAATGAAAGCGCCTGTCGGACCGCCAATCTGCACTTTAGAACCGCCGAACACCGAAATCAAAAAACCGGCAATAATAGCAGTGACAAGTCCCTGGTCAGGGCCTACGCCGCTGGCAATACCAAACGCAATAGCCAAGGGAATTGCCACAATGCCCACAATTACACCGGCCATCACATCGGCTGCAAATTTCTCTCGTGAATAGTTTTTCAGCGTGCTGAAAAGTTTCGGATGAAAATCAACCAATTCGCTCTTTTTCATTTTGCTTATATTTTAGAAGCTGTTTAAATTTTCTAATATGTTCCTTGTCGCAGCTGCCATTTCGCCGTTATTTCACCGCTCAGCGGTCCAAGAAACCGTTTGTCCTAAATTCAAAAAACCGTGCAAAGTTACTAAATAAATTATTTCCGTTTTAATAAACTGTTTAAATTTATTAAGGAAGTGCAATATTTTATAATTTATGCATTATTTCCCGCAACAGCGCAAGGCGGCATGAATTACACACGAAGAGGGCGGCCTTTTGCTTTTTGGCCGCCCTCCTGTAACAGTAAATGAAGAGTTCCTTACTTGTTCACGTTCAATGTGAAAGTCTGATAAGGGAAGCGCAATCCCTCCTTGGGGAAAGTCTCATAAACCTTCTTGTTAAGGTCAAAGTTAATGCCCCAGTAATCCTCCTGCTTACACCATACACGCACTGTAATGTCAATGGAGCTTTTACCAAGCGCGCCAAGGGCAACAAAGGGTTCGGCCGGAGAAGAAAGCACGCGCTTGTCCTCGCTGATAAGGCGCAAAAGCACAGCCTTGGCCTTCTCAAAGTCATCGCCATAAGAAATAGAGAATGTGAAGTCAAGACGGCGCAGCGGTTCGCGTGAATAGTTGTTTATGATACCAGTTGAAACCGGGCCGTTAGGCAGAAGAATAACCTTATTGTCGCCTGTATATACAAGAGTATTAAATATCTGAATCTCCTTTACAAATCCCGAGATACCCTGCGCCTCAATGAAGTCGCCAACCTTGAACGGACGGAAAAGAAGAATCATCACACCGCCTGCGAAATTCTGCAAAGTACCGCTGAGCGCCATACCGACAGCAACGCCGGCCGAAGCAAACAGGGCGATGAATGACGATGTATCGACACCAACGACACCAACTATCACAATAATGAGTATAATCATTATCACAACGTCAACAAGGCTGAGCACAAAAGACCTTACAGACTTGTTTGTGTCACGTCTCTCCATCAGTACAGAGAAGATCTTCAAGAGACGGCGGCCAAGCCAGCGGCCCACATACCAAATAAGTGCAATCTCAATGATTTTGACAGCAATCTCCACCGCAAAATTAGCAGCAATGTTGTAGATGTCCGTAACTGTCAGTCTTGAAAAATCAGTGAATGCCTGCGGAAGAGCAGAAGCCACATTCACAATTGAAGCCAAAAAATTTGCCATAGTAATAAATTTAAATATGTAAAAAATGTTCCTATTCCTCAAGCAGCTGCCTTGCAGCCTCCTTAGTGTTTACCTTGGTTATAACCCGCTCCACAATTCCGTCAGAGCCAACAACATAGGTAGTGCGCAGAATACCCATGTACTTGCGTCCTGCCATTTTCTTTTCTCCCCATGCGCCAAAAGCCTCAATAACCTTTTTGTCCACATCGGCAACAAGCGGAAAGTTCAACTGATGCTTCTCCTTGAAGCGCCGGTGCGATGCAGCACTATCGGCACTAACACCAACTACAGCATAACCGGCATCAGCAAGGCCATTCATGCCGTCGCGCAGGGAACAAGCCTCGGCAGTACAGCCGGGAGTATTATCCTTGGGATAAAAATAGACCACAAGCCTGCGCCCCGCAAAATCGCTGAGCCTGACTTCATTTCCATTCTCGTCTGCGCCTAACACCTCAGGCGCTTTGTCACCAACTTTAAGCATATTCTATATCATTTGGGAAGTTCCATAAATTAGCAATAAATTATTTTTATCGGTTGGTCCTTGTTCTGTCCGCTTTTGGCTCAAAACCGACACTGTCTAATTTTTAGAACCTCATTTTATCAATTCTGCCTTTATAATCATTACATCCTCAAGTGGACGGTCATTCCTGTCGCATCGTCTATTCTGTATTCGGTCAACCACATCAAGCCCGCTGACAACCTCGCCGAATACAGTATAGCTGCCATCAAGATGCGGAGTGCCGCCAACAGTTGTATATGCATTTTCCTGTTCAGGAGTAATCACAACCTCATGACCCAATCTTTTTGAATATTGCTGCTTGAACATCTGCAGCTGCTCCTTTGTAAACACCGTGCCCCATACAATGTAGAACTGGCACGATGAAGAGGCCTTTTCAGGATTCACATTGTCGCCCTCTCTTGCCGCAGCAAGAGCGCCGCGCTTGTGAAAATAGCGTTCGGGCATAAATTCCGCCTTCACCTTGTATCCCAAGTCGCCCTCGCCAAGCATTTTTCCGGGAGCAGCAGCCTTTGACGCAGGGTCGCCACCCTGAATCATGAAGTTTTTAATTACACGATGAAACAGCAACGAATCATAATGATGGCTCTTTACTAACTTAACAAAGTTATCCCTGTGTTCAGGGGTTTCATTATAGAGCTTAAGGTCAATGATGCCCTCAGTTGTGTGCATTCTTACCACATATTCCCTGCTCGAAGAGCACGAAACAGCAGCAATCGCCACAAGCAGCAGCATAAAAAGGCCTGTTAAAGTTTTTCTCATTAAAACAAGGTTTAGAATTCATTGCAAAGATAGTAACAAGCGAGCGAAAAACATGAAGCTTGCTTCAATGTTTATCACAGCGAGTGCAGGCTATGTTCGCGCGCAGCGCAAAGATAGTAACAAACGAGCGAGGAATATCAAGCTTGCTTGAATATTTTTCACAGCGAGTGCAGGCTATGTTCGCGGTTTACCGCAAAGATAATGCAAAAAAATCGGGCCTCACATACGCAAGCCCGATTTTTTGCATTATCAGCATGTCACACCACCCCGGCAAAGCTCCTGCCCCGCTTCTGCGACAAAGGAGCGCCATCCTTTATTGAATAGAAAATAAAGCCGTTCCCTTTGGGCGCCATGGCAATCTCTTCGCTCCTTACAAGCTCGTCCATAATATCAGGCAAGCCCGAATATGACTCCACATTAAGCGCAGAATGCCCATTGATTCGCTGAAGTCCGAATGCTGTAGCAATCTCAACAGGATAAGCAGTCCCCAGTTTCTCTATAAATTGACGCACATTGCCCACATTAAGCGCCTCGCGGCCATCGTTCAGCGGTGCGACTTTCTCATAGGACAGCTGTTCAATGCAGCGGCAAAGCGTCTCATAGGTAGTAAACCCTCTTACCATCATCTCCTCGCCCTTGTATTCAAGCAAGAACGAGGGGAAGGCATGCACGTCATACTTATTACAGAAAGACTTGTTTGCTGCATAAAGCTCCCTAACCTCTTCGCTCTCATAAATACTCCTGAACTTATCCTCCTTGAAACCCACTATTGCAGCAGTTGCCACAATTGCCTCAACATCATTTGTATGCACTCTCTCTGTTGCCGTACTCTCCTGCAGCAGACGCAAAAAGCGCCGGGCGGCATCAGGCATGGCATCATTCCTGTGCTTCGTTTCATAAAGCACCGCTGCAATATAAGCCATATTCTGCGGTACAGTAGAGCGTCTCTCCTCAGTAAAAAGCAAGTTGGGGGCATCGGACACAGGCATTCCATGGATAGCCGATGCCTCCACCCAATGCTTGTGCATATTCCTGTTGGTCAGCGCAATGTCGCCGCCAATGGCAAGCCTGCGGTTATTAAACGTAAGCACATCCTCAATCATGCCTCCCATCACATACTCAATCTCCAGCTGCTCGCCGAAACGGTAGGCGAGAGCCCTCAACACCGGCACACTGCCCCAGCACCAAGTGCACACAGGGTCGGCAAAAACTTTAATTCTAACTCTGTTCATAATATTTGGTTTATACAAATAACACAAACAGAGCAACAAAAGTTCCGGCTGATGAAATTTCATCAGCCGGAACTTTATCCTATATTTACGGAAAGCCTTTCCTTAATCCCTAAGTCTGAAACCCGCAGCCCTTGCAATAATCTTTGCCTCCTGGCGGCGAATCAAATTGAACGATACCGCATTCAATATAAGAGCAAAGAATGGATATAGTATTGGCAAATCCACTACTATTGACGCACCGCTGACAAGCAGCAATGAGCAGATAAGCAACAGCACATAATATCCGGCAAGAACCAGCATTGACAATATAACCGACCTCTTCTGCAGTTCAAAGTTACTGAACAGCGAAACAAGCAGAGTAAAAAGGTTTACAGCTGCTGCAAAAATCAGCAGCACGCCAAGCGCCATTACCGACCTTGACACCTCGCCGCCGGGAGAGAGCAGCTTGAAGTTGTCAACAAGCATCTTTGAACCATCGGCCTCAGTAAATGACATCACCCGGCCGAACATTGCCAGTACAAGCAGCACTGCCGATGCTACAGACAATAACTGATAAAAACGGAACTTCATATAAAAGGCAATCAAATTTCCTCCTCAGCACTCTCCTTAGAGGGGTCACGGAAGTAAATCTTGTTATCAAGGAACTCCTGCGCTGCTATAAGAGTTGGTTTTGGCAATCTCTCATAGTAACGTGAAATTTCAATCTGCTCATGATTCTCGAACTGCTCCTCAAGG
This sequence comes from Bacteroidaceae bacterium, assembly GCA_017516885.1. GTDB lineage: Bacteria > Bacteroidota > Bacteroidia > Bacteroidales > Bacteroidaceae > HGM04593. The sequence goes on along the minus strand of JAFXAR010000030.1, from coordinate 9,321 downwards.
TTGTCGGTTGACGAAGAGAACTCGTTCAGTTTCTTGAGAAGTTCCTCTTTCATTTCCGCAGCAATCTGGTTAGAGCGCTTGCCTATGATTGCCACTGATTCGTACACATTGCCTGTTTCAGTAACAAAATCTGCCATATCGCGTGTGACAGTATTTGTTGGAGCATTTGTTTTTTTGTAATCCATTTCTCTGTATGTTATTAAATATTTATCAATCTTTCACGAACGACTTAGCCTCCTTAAAGTATTTGTCGGCCTCGCCAATATACTCGCTTTCGGGAAACTCATTCTTGAAAGCGTAGTATTCGTCAATAGTCTCGCGGTATCTTTCAAGCTTTTTGTCCTCAACGCTATGATGCGCCATCTTGTACCTTGCCCTGAGAATCAGTATTGAAAGCTCCTCTCTCAACGAAGTGTAAGGGTGGTCCTTCAAGGCATTCTGCGCTGTTATAATGCATGCAAGATAGTTATTTCCCTTATATGCCATGAAATCTCCAAGGTCGTAGTAGAGTTTTGCCGAGAGATAATCCTTTTCAACAATCAGGTCGTGCATAGAATGCACCATGCGCTGCGCCTCTTCGCGGTAGCTGCTGAGCGGAAAATACTCCATAAACAGCTGCAGTTCGCTTATTGCAAGATATGTGCCCGACTGGTCAAGTTCAGGTTCTGTTATGCCCATAAAGAGCGACTTTCCTGAATAGAAACGCGCATACTCGGCAAATTCCCCACGCGGATAATTTGTATAATATACCTTGAAATACTGCGATGCGGTCTCATAGTCACCCGACTCATAATAGCACCTTGCAAGCAGCATAAGCGATTCCTCGGCCTTGTCGCTGCCCTTCAGTATTGTAATGATGCTCTCAAGCAGCTGCGATGACTTCACATATTCGCCCTCAAGGTAATAAGCCTTGGCAGCCTCGTACTTGAAATCAATATTGTTCGAGGTAAGAATCTTGTTATATGAATTGCATGATGCAAGCAAAACAACAAGAGCCGCTATTATGTACAGATTTCTTTTCATATATCAGCCAATCAAGACATTCTACTAATTCAGTCTGCAAAGATAGCACATTTTCGCCAAAAATTCAAGGCCGGCTGCAAAATAAATAAAAACTTAACTATAATTAGAACATTCCGCACGGGAAAAGAGAAGATGACTAAAAAGTGTATTTGATACCCGAAATTTGGCAACACTCGTTGTAAAATAGCAAAGTAACTTTGAATTTAACTCGTCAGCACAAAAATGAGGCTGCTAAATTTAGCAGCCTCCCATATTTATTTAGAGTATTTTTTGATACTGTTTCTCAGAAAACTACAATCTTCTTGCCCGAAACAATGTAAACGCCCTTTTCAAGCGGAACAAACACTGAACCGCTGACGCGCTCAGCGGCAACCTTGCGCCCTGCAACATCAAACACTGCAACCTCTGCAGCATTTTCTGCCGAGAGCACCACTCCGCCCTCAACGCACCTTGCCGCAACATCATCGCCGCCGCTTACCGATGCTATGCCCACAGTTCCGTCAGTATTCTTCATGCCCTTTGCCTGATAAACGCGCACCCAGTCAAAGCGGGTCTCGTAAACATGGTTCACATCGGCATTCTTGGCCCACGAGCCATTGCCGACACTCTGGTTGAGAATCAAGTGGAAGTGCTTGTCAAACGGCCACTGCCCCTGATTCAATTGCGCCACATTGGCCGACTTATTGTAGCGCCCCACCTCCTTGCCATCGACATACCAGACAAGTGAGTTTTCATCCCACTTCAGGCCGAATGTATGATAGCGGTCGTATGTAACGCCGGTATTGAAGCTTGACTGCGGATTGTTCTTATTGCCAAGGTCGTATGTCCAGTTACTGTGTATTGTGTGATAAGAGCGGCCGTCGGTGTCAATAGCCTCCCAAATATCAATCTCGCCACAGTCGGGCCAGCCGGCCGACTGGTCCTCAGGCATCATCCAGAATGCAGGGAAGTGGCCAACCCAGGCATTGCTGAGAATGCGGGCCTCAACATAACCGTATGTAAAGCCGAAACGCCCATGGCTCTTTATACCGCCTGTAATCATTGGAACAGGGTCGCTCTCCTGGTCAGGATTCGGGATTGCACGCGTAACAAGGTCACCGCCCTGCAGATAGACAACCTCCTTGCTGTCGCTGAGCCAACGGTTCCATGTAGCACCGTAGCGCTGGCAGCGCATCCACTTTTCATCAAGCGGCTGGCTGTAATCCCCGGCATTGAACTCGTCGCTGAAAACAAGCTGCCACTCGCTGTCCTCCTCTGGAACAAACGTCGCATAAAGAGCCACATCACCGTCAATATACTCAGCATCCACAACAGCCTTGTCATAGACATTTACAAACAGTTCCTCCTCGCTCCACTGGCGGTTGCCGTTTACATACTGCGGACCGTCAAGATTGTGTCCATGGCGCGCCACCAACTTGCTGCACTCATATCCCGGAGCGCCACGCAGCACGGCTGTAAACATCTGATGAACATCTACCGTCAAAGGCAAGGCTGTATTATCATTACCGTCAATACTTCCGTTATCAGTATAAAGTGTGAGTTTCTTGGTATTGCCCACTAGGTTAAGCAGACAATCAAAAACAAGGCCATTATCGGAAACAATGGTTTCAGAGCCATCGGGGTTAATGTTATCCGTATCCAGTTTCAGACGCATGCGGTAGATGCCATCGGGGATTGCATCGTCAAACACAAAGGTTGGAAGTGTCACCGCAGCGCCCTTTTGAGCAGGATTTCCCTTGCTGTCCACACCATTGTGGCAAGAGAATGCTACAAGTTCACTCGACATCGCCGGCAGGCCATTCTCATTCAACAGGGCCACAAACTTGCCGTCATTGTTGAGGTCGATATACATATACACATTCTTGAGTTCCCTGCCAAGGCTGTTTCTTACTTCAACATCCAAATTCCTAACCCCGACAATCGGAAAATCATGTTCATCGACAATATCGCGGTATGCATCTGTGTCATTGCAAGAGCCCGACCACATCTCGCCATTCAATATTATTTCGCAACCGTATGCTTCAGGAATCTGCGCATCCTTGTCAAATGAGAGCGCGTACCCATCTCCGCCCATGCCGTCACCGGCCTTTACAAACTCTGCAGCAATTCTAATATCGCCGTCAGCATACTCGGCTGGAACAGTTATTTTGCCATCCTTTACAAAAGCGCCGGAAAGAACATCCTCGCGCCACTGCTTAACGCCATGGATTACCTTGCTGCCATCAAGATTATGGCCGTGAATCACATTCAAGGCATCAAGCACATAACCCGGTGCAGGATTTACCGACAGCACAAGAGGCTCGCCGAATGCCACCCTTGAAGGCAGGGCGCTGCCGTCGGCAGCAAGCAATGTGCCATTTTTTGCAGTTACATCAAGCGCAGCCTCAGCAGCATGCACATTCAGCACAACATCGCAAACTGCACCGCCGTTCTTTATTATTCCGTTACCATCCTCGGTGCGTCCGGCAGGGTCAATAGAAGCCCAGTCAACCTTGTAGCGCATACGGTAAAAACCGGGAGCAAGGCCGGCCGGCAAAGTAAACGCAGGAGGGTTAAGCACATTGGCATTGCTTACCCTCTCGCCATTGCTGTTGTAGCCCACGCCCGAGCCCAAATTAGGCTCTGCATACGAAAAGGCCACAGCATCACTGCCTTCGGGAACAGTTCCGTCACTGTTGAGCACCGCATCAAATGTACCGTCCATGCCGCGGTCAATATATACAAAACCGTGCATCCAGTCTCCTGTAAAGCCAAACGACGGCGCAAGCACCTCGCCAGGGACTGCGGTGAAGCAGCCGCTTGTTACGTTGCTGTACACCTTCAGCGGCGTAGGCAACTGCAATTTCTGAGCGCCAAGCGAAACACTGTTCAGGCGGCGGCTGCCATGAGTATAGTTCTGCTCCTTGTCAAAGACAACAGGATAATCCTCTACTGCATTCTTGTTCACGAGGACCATGCGGTCAATGTCGCCCATGTAAGCGCTTTCATTGAAAAGACGGATGACATTCTCGCCTTTCTGAAGCACCACATTAAACTTAGCAACCCCCACACTGCCCCAACCGGCAGAATTTCCGGTGTACACAATCGGCTCGCCGCCATTCACGCTCAGCTTCATGGTGCGGTCCTCGCCTGTAACAAAGTACACCTGCAAGGTATATTCGCCGCCATCCTTGCTGTACACATTGCGCCACTGCAGGTCATTCTCGGCCTTGCCGCCCAGCCAGCCTACAGCAACACCGCCTGAGCAGATACTGTTCTCGTCATATATTGCAGTGCCGTAAACCTCATTGTTCTTTATTTCCTGATACGAAGTGAGCCATGCTGTCTCAGCCTCGTACACAGTGCGTTCCATACGCTCGTCGGCCTCAAGCTTGTAGATGCGTGTGCCATGTGCCGGAACATTTACCGACAACGAAGTTTCATAAACACCCTTGTCAAATTTCTCAAAGAGGTCGCGCACCTTCACCTCGCCGGCGAGGTCGAGCTGAGAGAAATTCACGCTCATGCTAATTGCAGCGTCAGTAGGATTATAGAACGCAACAACGCGCCTTGTGCCATACTTCTCCTCCACATCCTTCACAAGAACATAACCGCCATTCTCGCGCTTCACAACGTATGCCTGCAGACCTAACCGGTCCTGGTTAACGGCAATCAGTTCCCTGTTCTGCATGAGCTTAAGGGCATTTCCCTTTATGTCATTGAGGTCGCAGCCGATAAGCAGCGGCGAACTCATCATGCACCACATGCCAAAGTGCGTCTTGTCCTCCTCGTCAGTAAGGCCGCGGCCCACCTCAAGCATATCCATGTCATTATAGTGCCCTGGCGATGCATAAGCCGAAAGGTAGAGACTCTGATTGATAATGCTCTTTATAGAAGCCCATCCAAGATAAATATCCTCAGTAGTGCGCCATGAATCGGCAATTTCGCAAGCCCATGTGCCAGGGAAAGCCCAACGGCAGATATTCCATGTAACATCCGTTCTTCCGGTAGCCTTTATTGCCGCAGCTATCTCCTTGTAGCGCTGTTCTACGTCAAGGTCAAGCCCATCGGCATTATTCCCCGGGTCGGCGCCGCAATAATCCACCTTAATGAAGTCAAAGTTCAGTTCATTGAAGTAGAGAGCCATATCCTCGGCATCGTGGCCATACAGCCCAACGCCAACGCCGATTGTATCCTTAGGCTGCCCCCAGTACGACGCACATGTATTTGCTCCTGCATCGGTATAAATTCCGGCCTTCAGCCCCTTGCCGTGAATATAATCCACAAGCGGGCGAAGCCCGTTAGGGAAGCGCGTAGGATGAATCAGCAGCTTGCCGTTCTCATCGCGTCCGCCAAAGAATCCGTCATCAATGTTAATGTGGTTATACCCGCAATCCTTGAATCCCAGCCTGACCATAGCGTCAGCCTGTACCTTTATCACCGAGTCGTTAATCTGGAAGCCATAAGTATTCCACGAGCTCCATCCCATAAGCGGCGGATTATCGGCAGCTGCGCACAGAGGCAGCGCCAACAGCATAGAGTAAAAAAGTTTTCTCATATTATTGAAAGTTACAATTAGCCTTGATAGTGCAAAATTACACAAAAAAACGGATTATCCATGCTTAGACATAAATTTCATTCTAACGGGCGTAATTTGCGGCTTCTTATACAGTTACACGCACACCGCCATCATTGTCCCGCTTTTTTGCAGGGGGGGGGAGGCATGCCGGTACAGCCCCTGCAACTGCACTTGGAATAATAAGCAAACCTCCTTTAACACATTTCATTAACCATTACGCTTTTTTAGAAAAAGCGGGCAGCACCTTAACTTACAATTTGGATGAGGATAGCACGCTCTTGCACAAATGGGAAAAATTTCCTATCTTCGCAGTTCGACCATTTTCAAAAACAACTTCAGGAAAAATAAAGATGAAATTCAAGCTCGTATCTGATTACGCGCCTATGGGCGACCAGCCTGAGGCCATTGCCCAGCTTGTGCAGGGCATTAAAGAGGGAACGCCGGCACAGACACTTTTGGGAGTGACCGGTTCGGGAAAGACCTTTACCATGGCAAATGTGATAAAGGAGATAAACCGCCCCACCCTAATCCTAAGCCACAACAAAACACTTGCCGCACAGCTTTACAACGAGTTCAAGGGATTCTTCCCCGAGAATGCCGTTGAATACTACGTTTCGTATTACGACTACTATCAGCCCGAGGCATATATCCCCTCAAGCGACACCTACATTGAAAAGGACCTCGCCATTAACGACGAGATTGACAAGCTGAGGCTTGCTGCAACGTCGGCACTGCTGTCGGGACGGAAGGACGTTGTTGTAATATCCTCGGTATCATGCATCTACGGCATGGGCAACCCCAGCGATTTCTACAACAATGTAATAGAGATTGCTGTTGGGCAGAAACTTGACAGGAATGTGTTCCTGCGCAAGTTAGTGGGCAGCCTGTATGTCCGCAACGACATGGACCTCTCGCGAGGCAACTTCCGTGTGAAGGGCGACACCGTTGAAGTGAGCCTTGCCTACAGCGACCATGTGCTGCGCATCACCTTCTGGGACGATGACATTGACGGCATTGAGGAGATTGACAGCGTTACGGGCGCACGCATAGCCGCATTTGACGATTACAAGATATACCCCGCCAATCTCTTCATGACCACCAAGGAGAGCACAGAGCGTGCCATTGCAGAGATTGAGAAGGACCTTGCCGACAGAGAGGAGTATTTCAACGAGATTGGAAAGCCCTTGGAGGCAAAGCGCCTTCACGAGCGCGTCACATACGACATTGAGATGCTGCGCGAGCTTGGACACTGCTCAGGCATTGAGAACTACTCGCGCTACTTTGACGGCAGAGAGGCCGGCACACGCCCTTACTGCCTGCTCGACTTCTTTCCCAAGGATTTTCTGCTGATTATAGACGAGAGTCATGTAAGCGTTCCGCAGATACATGCCATGTACGGCGGCGACCGCGCCCGCAAGACCAATCTTGTGGAGTTCGGATTCCGTCTCCCGGCCGCTTTCGACAACCGTCCGCTCAAGTTCAGCGAGTTTGAGGAGCTTACACCGCAGACAATATATGTGAGCGCAACGCCGGCCGACTATGAGCTTCAAAAGAGCGAGGGCATTGTGGTGGAACAGGTCATCCGCCCCACCGGACTTCTTGACCCTGTAATTGAAGTGCGCCCTCTTGCCAATCAGGTCGACAACCTCATGGAAGAAATCCAGCTGCGAGTAGAGCGCGAAGAGCGCGTGCTCGTCACCACCCTAACCAAGCGCATGGCCGAGGAGCTTACCGACTATCTGCTGAAGAACGGAGTGCGCTGCAACTACATACACAGCGATGTTGACACATTGGAACGCATACAGATTATGACCGACCTGCGCGAGGGGCTTTATGACGTGCTGATTGGAGTAAACCTCCTGCGCGAAGGCCTTGACCTGCCCGAAGTGTCGCTTGTGGCAATCCTTGACGCCGACAAGGACGGTTTTCTGCGCTGCCACCGCTCATTGACGCAGACTGCCGGACGCGCCGCCCGCAACGTAAACGGAATGGTTATATTCTACGCCGACAAGATGACCGACAGCATGCAGCGCACCATTGACGAAACGGCACGCCGCCGCGAAAAGCAGATGCGCTACAACCAGGAGCATGGAATAACCCCCAAGCAGATAAAAAAGGAGATAAGCAACGCCCTTGTAAATGACAGGAAGGAGAAGAACGGCAAGGAAATCAGAATGTACAGCGAGGATACCGTCCAGCTGCCGGCTGCATGCGACCCAATTGTGGAATACATGAGCGCCGAACAGCTCAAAAAGAGCATTGAACGCACCCGCAAGCTCATGGAGCAGGCCGCTGAGAAGATGGAATTCGTTGATGCAGCACAGTACCGCGATGAAATGTTCCGCCTGCAGGCAATTCTGAAAGAAAAAGAGAAATAATCCGGAATAAATTCCTATTTTCGCAGAAAATTTAGAAGTATGATGTTAACTGAAGCCTTCATAAATTTCAGCATAAGCTGGGCCAACAGCGAAGAGGTTCGCCTCGGAGCGTTCGCCGCACTTGCAATAGCGCTAATCTACCTGTTTAACTTTATTGGACGCAGAATCGTTGTGCCCATCGTTGAACGATTTACCAAAAGGACAAAATCGAATTGGGACGACATTATGCTAAGCGGAACCATTGTACACAATATATGCAGTACCATTCCGCCCATAATACTTACAGCGGTGCTGCCAGTTGTGTTCCGCGAGGAAAGCACAATATACTTTTGGACAAACAAAGTCCTTGGAATTTACATTGTTGCAACCTTCGTAAGGTTAATATGCTCGCTATTCAGTTCGCTGTACGAACTCTCAAACGAAAACCAAAGGCTGAAGAACCGGACACTTAAAGGAGTGTTTCAGATGTTCAAGATTATTGTTATATGCATAGGCGCTATAATTATAATTAGCATTGTTATTGACAAGAATCCAATGAACATACTAACCGGACTTGGCGCAATGGCGGCAGTGCTCATGCTTGTCTTTAAGGACACCATCCTTGGACTTGTTGCCGGCGTGCAGCTCTCGGCTAACGACATGCTGCGCCCCGGAGACTGGATTACACTTCCAAAGTACGATGCCGACGGCATGGTTCTTGAGGTAACGCTTACCACCGTAAAGGTACAGAACTGGGACAAGACAATAACCACCATCCCTCCCTATGTGCTTGTAAGCGAATCATTCCAGAACTGGCGAGGGATGTTCGACAGCGGCGGACGCCGCACCAAGCGTTCATTATACATTGACATGAACAGCATTGGATTCTGCACAAAGGAGCAGATTGAAAAGTTCGCAGAGAAGGGATGGCTTAAGGGTATGGAAGAGAACGAGGAGATTGTAAACCTTACGGTGCTCCGCAACTATCTTGACATTTATCTGCGAAACAACAAGCGCGTAAACCAGGATATGATTCTTATGGTGCGCCAGCTGCAGCCCACTCCGCAAGGCCTGCCGCTTGAGCTGTACTTTTTCTCGGCAGATACCGCCTGGGTAGCGTACGAGCATCTGCAGGCCGATGTATTCGAGCACCTTATCGCCATGCTGCCGCAGTTCGGACTAAAGGCATTCCAAAGCCCCGCCGGAGCAGACTTCTCGGGACTTAAGAAATAAGAAACCATCATAATAAAAAAACACAGGCGGCTATTCACATAGGCGCCTGTATCCGCGCAATCGCTATTGCGCATTTAACTAATTTAATACTTATTACAATGCTCCGCATTGCGGAACATTGACTTTGTAGAAAGGCGGCAGTGGGTTATA
>JAFXAR010000029.1 GCA_017516885.1 Bacteroidaceae bacterium | reverse complement strand
CAGTTTTCAGCTTTGGCAACACTCGCTTTTTGCGACCCAAGCGGCATCACATTCTGCGATGCTGCGCTTGACCCATCGCTGCTCGCATTGCCGAAGATGCTGGTTGCATCTTTCAGTTTTCCGCTTTGACAACGCTGTCTAATCGCAACCCGCACGGCACAAACTGCGTCTGTGCTTCGTGCGACTAATTGCTGCCAGCGCTGTCTAAACTTCGCCTCCGGCTCAGCTTTCCGTTTTCAGTTTTCCGTTTTCAGTTTCAGAGTCTTGCGCGAATTGCCTTGCTCTCCTCTTCGTAGCCTGGCTTGTCGAGGAGTGCGAACATGTTCTTCTTGTAAGCCTCTACGCCCGGCTGGTTGAATGGGTTCACGCCAAGAATGTAGCCGCTTATGCCGCAACCGATTTCAAAGAAGTAGAGCAACTGGCCAATGTAGTATGCGTTGAGCTCAGGGATTGTGATGCGGAGATTGGGAACGCCGCCGTCAACGTGTGCAAGCTGAGTGCCCAATTCGGCCATCTTGTTAACTTCGTCAACATGCTTGCCGGCGAGGAAGTTAAGACCGTCAAGGTTCTCCTCGTCGCTTGGAACGGTAAGAGAACTGTTGGGCTTCTCAATTGAGAGCACTGTTTCAAAGATTGTGCGCTCGCCCTCCTGAATCCACTGGCCCATTGAGTGAAGGTCGGTTGTGAAGTCTACCGATGCAGGGAAAATGCCCTTGTTCTCCTTGCCCTCGCTCTCGCCGTAGAGCTGCTTCCACCATTCCGATGTGAAGTGGAGCTTTGGCTGGTAGTTTACAAGAATCTCAATCTTCTTGCCGTCGGCATAAAGGGCATTGCGTGTTGCTGCGTACATTGCTGCAATGTTCTCCTCAAACGGAACTTCGGGAGCGCAGTTCTTCTCCATGTCGCGTGCACCGTTCACAAGCGCCTCAATGTCAAAACCTGCAACAGCAATAGGCAGAAGGCCTACCGGTGTAAGTACAGAGAAGCGGCCGCCCACATTGTCGGGGATGATGAAGCTCTTGTAACCCTCCTTGTTGGCTGTGATGCGTGCTGCACCCTTTACAGCATCGGTTATGGCAACTATTACCTTGCTTGCCATCTCCTTGCCGCGCTGCTCCTCGCACTGTTTCTTGAGAAGGCGGAATGCAAGTGCGGTCTCGGTTGTAGTGCCTGACTTTGAGATATTTATAACGCCGAACTTCTTGCCCTTAAGGTATTCGGTAAGTTCAAACAGATAGTCCTCGCTGATATTGTGTCCGGCAAAGATTACTCTTGGATTGCTGCTGTCGCCCATGAGTGCCGCAAAATTGTTGCTGAGCGCTTCAATGACAGCGCGTGCGCCAAGATAGCTTCCGCCAATTCCGGCTACAACTACAACCTCGCAGTTTTCGCGCAATACCTGTGCCGTTGCCTTGAGGTCGTCAAGATGCTCCTGTGTGATTGATGAAGGCAGATGCAGCCAGCCAAGGAAATCGTTGCCGGGGAGAGTGCCCTCCTCAAGTGCCTTCTGGGCGTTCTTTACCTGTGGCTCAAGAGCCAGAATCTGCTCGCGTGTGACAAAGCCTGTTACCTTGTCGATGTTTAATGAAATGTTCTTCATTGTTTATTTGTTGTTTTGCGATTCTTTACTCGCGTTCAGGATGACAAATTGCGGATGTTGTCATTCCGGGCAAAGCGAAGAATCTGAATTTTAACGATTATTTGAATGAGTCTGTTAATAGCTTAATCTCTATTACTGGAGATATTCCTTCGTAGAGTATATTGTAAACAGCGTCAATGATTGGTGTGTTTATGCGGTAGTGCTCGTTGATTTCCTTGATGCACTTTGCTGCATAGTAACCCTCGGCAATCATCTCCATTTCAATCTGTGCGTTCTTGACAGAGTACCCTTTTCCTATCATGCTTCCGAACACGCGGTTGCGGCTGAACTTTGAGTAGCCTGTAACAAGAAGGTCGCCCATGTAAACCGAGTCGTTAATTGTGCGCTCAATGGGGTGCACCACGTTGAGGAAGCGGTTCATCTCAATGGCTGCATTTGACATTAGCACGGCCTGGAAGTTATCGCCATATTTCAGCCCGCTGCAGATGCCCGCAGCAATGGCGTAAATGTTCTTGAGCACCGAACCGTACTCAATGCCGACAACGTCATCGCTTACTGAGGTCTTTATGAAACTGTTGCCCAGTTTCTTGGCGAACTGCTTTGCATGGTCGATGCTTGAACATCCCACAGTGAGGTATGAAAGGCGCTCAAGGGCAACCTCCTCGGCGTGGCACGGACCGGCAATTGCCGCAATGTTCTCGTATGGGACTTTGTATACCTTGTTGAAGTATTCCGATATGATGAGGTTTTCATCGGGAACGATACCTTTAATGGCGTTCACAATGAACTTGTCCTCAAGGTCGGCCTTAAGCTTCTTCAGGTGGTTTTTAAGGTAGGGCGATGGTGTAACGAATACAAGTATATCGCTCTCCTTTACAATTTTGTTAATGTCCGACGAGAAGTTTATTCTGTTTGTGTCGAACTTTACCGATGAAAGATAGGCCGGGTTATGACCCAGGCGCTTGAAGTCTTCAATGCGGTCCTCGCGTCTGATGTACCAGTTGATGGTTTCTACATTGTTGAGAATTATCTTTGCAATTGCAGTAGCCCAACTTCCGCCACCCATAATGGCAACCTGTTTATTGGAAAGTTCCATAAAATAGTGTTTTGTATGTTGCATGGGATGGCTCCTGTGGATGGAGGCTCTCCCCATGCAGCATTATTATAAATGTGACAGCTTTTTAAAGCTTATCCTAATTTCTCAATCCATGCGGCAACATCGTTTACCGATGGTGTGGTGTAGCCAAGTTTGAACTTCTTGTTTATTCCGCCAATCTCCATCTGTATCTTCTGCGCATTGCCGCCCTTGAGGTCGTTTACGAGGTTGTAGCCTGCCTTGTGGAGCACGGGAACCCACTCCTCGGGAACGCCAATTACGGCAAATGCTGCTGCATTGTCCTTAGGCACTTTCTTTTCGGGGCGCATCTGCGGGAAGAAGAGAACCTCCTGTATTGTTGTCTGGCCTGTCATAAGCATTGCCAGACGGTCCATGCCGATACCCATGCCCGATGTTGGGGGCATGCCATACTCAAGTGCGCGCACAAAGTCCTTGTCGATGAACATAGCCTCGTCATCGCCCTTCTCGCTCAGGCGCAGCTGCTCCTGGAAGCGCTCTGCCTGGTCAATTGGGTCGTTAAGCTCGCTGTATGCATTGCAAAGCTCCTTGCCGTTTACCATAAGCTCGAAACGCTCGGTGAGGTCGGGGTTGTTGCGGTGGCGCTTGCAGAGCGGAGACATCTCGATAGGGTAGTCGGTGATGAATGTGGGCTGGATGTAGTTGCCCTCGCAGAACTCGCCGAAAATCTCGTCAATGAGCTTGCCCTTGCCCATGGTCTCGTCAACCTCCATTTTCAGTTCCTTGCAGATTGCGAAAATCTCCTCTTCGCTCTTGCCGTTAAGGTCGTAGCCTGTGAACTCCTTGATTGAGTCAAGCATTGTCACGCGGCGGAATGGTGCTTTGAAGCTGATTGTGTGCTCGCCCACCTGAACTTCTGTTGTGCCGTTCACGTCAAGCGCAATCTTCTCGAGCATCTGCTCTGTAAAGCACATCATCCAGTTGTAGTCCTTGTAGGAAACATAGATTTCCATGCATGTGAACTCCGGGTTGTGGGTGCGGTCCATGCCTTCGTTGCGGAAGTTCTTTGAGAATTCGTATACGCCCTCAAAGCCGCCTACGATTAGGCGCTTCAGGTAGAGCTCGTTGGCAATGCGCAGATAGAGCGGAATATCAAGCGCGTTGTGGTGGGTGATGAACGGACGTGCAGCTGCTCCGCCGGGGATTGACTGCAGCACAGGTGTCTCAACCTCCATATAGCCCTTTGAGTTGAAGAACTCGCGCATTGAACTGTAGATTTTGTTTCTCTTAATGAAAATCTCCTTTACGTTGTCGTTTACCACAAGGTCAACGTAACGCTGGCGGTAGCGAAGCTCGGGGTCTTCAAAGCGGTCGTATGCAACGCCGTCCTTGTATTTTACGATAGGCAGCGGGCGTATGCTCTTTGAAAGGAATGTAAGCTCCTTTGCATGAACTGTAATTTCGCCTGTTTGGGTGCGGAACACGAATCCCTTGATGCCTACAAAGTCGCCAATGTCGAGCAGGCGCTTGAAGAGCACGTTATAGCCCTCCTTGTTCTCTCCCGGGCAAATGTCATCGCGTGTTATATATACCTGTACACGGCCTTTTGAGTCCTGAAGCTCAATGAAGGATGCCTTGCCCATTACGCGGCGGCTCATCATGCGGCCGGCAATGCACACTTCGCGCGGTTCAGCATCGTCGCTGAATTCTGCTATAATGTCGGTTGAGAATGCATTTGTTGGGTATTCTGCCGCAGGGTATGGCTCAATACCCATGTTACGCAGTTCGGCAAGTGCCTCGCGGCGTACAATCTCCTGTTCGCTAAGTTCTAAGATATTCATTATATATATTGTTTTAAGTTATTCTTATACTAATTTCCTGAAATATTCAATTGTGTACTTGAGGCCCTCCTCAAGCTTGATGTTTGGCTTCCAGCCGCCGAGTTCCTTGCCGGCAAGGGTAATGTCGGGCTTGCGCTGGCGGGGGTCATCCTGTGGCAGCGGCTCGAATACAATCCTTGATTTTGAACCGGTCAGCTCAATTACCTTTTCGGCAAGTTCGAGCATTGTGAACTCTCCCGGATTGCCAATGTTCACCGGGCCGGTAAATTCTTCGGCTGTCTGCATCATGCGCACCATGCCCTCAACAAGGTCGTCTACATACTGAAAGCTTCTTGTCTGCTTGCCGTCGCCGTAAATGGTAATGTTGTCGCCTCGCAGTGCCTGTACAATAAAGTTCGATACAACGCGGCCGTCGTTCATGCTCATGCGCGGGCCGTAGGTGTTGAATATGCGCACAATCTTTATGCGTGTGTTGTTCTGGCGGTGGTAGTCCATGAACAGTGTCTCGGCGCAGCGCTTGCCCTCATCGTAGCATGAGCGTATGCCTATGGGGTTTACATTGCCCCAATAGCCCTCAACCTGAGGATGAATGTTAGGGTCGCCGTACACTTCGCTGGTAGATGCCTGAAGTATCTTCGCTCCCACGCGCTTTGCAAGGCCCAGCATGTTCATTGAACCTATTACACAGGTCTGTATGGTCTTTACAGGGTCGTGCTGGTAGTGCACCGGTGATGCCGGGCAGGCAAGGTTGTAGATTTCGTCAACCTCGGCCGAGTAGGGCTGTGTCACGTCATGCCTTACGAGCTCAAAATGGTCGTTGCTAATGAGGTGGCGTATATTGTCCTTGCTGCCTGTGAAGTAGTTGTCGAGGCAGATAACATCGTTGCCATCCTTGAGAAGGCGCTCGCATAGATGTGAACCGATGAAGCCGGCTCCTCCTGTAACAAGTATTCTTTTCATATTTAATTAAAAAAGCTTCTTACTTTTCAAAATTAACACTGCTGCTGCCAATCATATTGCCGTCGACGAATATGTATACCTTGTACTCGCCTTGCTGCAGTGTCTCCTCTATTTTCCAGTACATATCAATTCTTGTCTCCTCGCCAGTGAACTCAAAATCCTTTTTCATTGAATAGGAAATGCTTTTGTCTTCGTATTCAAACAGATTGCTGTCGTTCTTTTTGAGCACATCCATTGAGGGGTCTAAAATTCTCACATAGGCAACCTTTTCGCCGGTTGAGGAGGTAATGTTCTTCGCTATCCTGAAACTGACCTTTATCTCCTTGGCTCTCTTTATTCTCTCAGTGCTCTTGCCGTTGCTGCGAAGCATGGTCACAGAGATGTCTGTGGCATCCAGCTGCGAGGCAAGCGACACCTTTTCGCTGAGTTTCTCTTTCTCTACAGCAAGGTTGTCAATCTTTTTTGTGGCATTTTTGTATTTTTCCTTTACAGCACTGTTCTCCTGCTTCAGGGACTCGTTCTCCTTGCTCAGTTCGGCAATCTGCCTTGTGTAGTCTTTCAGAACCTCTCGCAGGGTCTTGAGCTCTTTCTTCAAGCGTGTTATTTCGGCATAGTTTGTAGCCTTGGTGCGTTCAAGCTCTTCAATAAGAGCCTTGGTGCGCATCTGTTCACGTTCAAGCTTGAATCTCAGCGAGTCATTGTTTATCTTTACAATCAGTTCCTGGTATTCAAACTGCGCTGTTGCAAGGTCGTTCTGCATTTCAGCCTTCTCAAAGGCAACAAGTTCTTCAATCTCCTGCTTTTCCTTGGCTATTGCCGCGTTTTCACTGGATATGGCAGCATTTTCCTCTTTTGTGCTTGAGAGGCTTATTGCAGTGATAATCACTCCCACAAGCAGGCAAAAAGAGATTGCTGCGAGAATGGTTATTGTAAGAATTTTTTTGTCTTTGAAATCTATATTCATAAAACAGGCTGTTTGTATTAGCGACCTTGCCCCGGGGCATTACTTTGATAGTTTTTGTATGCTCTCCTTGAGCATTGCAATCTTCTCAGTGGCATCAGACTGCTTCTTGCGCTCGATTGCTATAATCTTCTCAGGCGCTTTGCTTACAAAGTTGGGGTTGTTCAGCTTTGCCTCAACGCTCTTGAGGAATTTCTCATGGTATGCAAGCTCCTCCTGCATCTTTGCAATTTCGGCATCCTTGTCAATAAGTGAACCCATTGGGATTGCAAACTCAGTTGTGCCTACACGGAACGATACTGCCGTGTCGTCAGGCGTTGCAACATTCTCTATTGATGATAGGTTGCCCATTTTTGTAAGTACGGTCTCAAGCCCGGCAACAGGCGATTCGCCTGCAATCTGCAATGCCAGCGGCTCGCGTGGAGAGAGGTTCTTCTGCTGGCGTGTGGCGCGCACATTGCCGATAACATCCTTGAGCACGGAAATTTTTCCAAGGAACTCGCTGTCGTATCCTGATGTGAGTTCCTTTACACTCTGCACCATGATGCTTTCGCCATCCTTGCGCTCCTTTATGCTCTGCCACAGCTCCTCTGTGATGAACGGCATGAACGGATGTAGAAGGCGCAGCAGGCTGTCAAAGAATCCGAGTGTCGTCTCGTATGTTGCCGCGTCAATTGGAGAGCCGTAGGCGGGCTTAATCATTTCAAGATACCAGGCTGAGAATTCGTCCCAGAAGAGTGAGTACACGTTCATCAGTGCCTCGTTGAGACGGTATTTGCCGAACTGGTCTTCAAGCATTTCGGCCGATTTTGCCAGTGTGTCGGCAAAATACTTTATTGCTAATTTTGAACTTTCGGGCTGCTCTATGCTGCTGCTTACGTTCCAGCCCTTTACAAGGCGGAAGGCATTCCATATCTTGTTGCAGAAGTTGCGGCCCTGCTCGCACAGGCTCTCGTCAAAGAGGATGTCGTTTCCGGCAGGAGCTGAGAGCATGATTCCCATGCGTACTCCGTCGGCGCCGTAGCGTGCAATGAGGTCAAGCGGGTCGGGGCTGTTTCCAAGCGACTTGCTCATCTTGCGGCCCAGCTTGTCGCGTACGATACCCGTGAAATAAACATTCTTGAATGGCATTTCGCCCTGGTATTCGTAACCCGACATTATCATTCGCGCTACCCAGAAGAAGATAATATCCGGCCCGGTTACAAGGTCATTGGTTGGGTAGTAGTAGCTGATTTCCCTATTTCCCGGGTCGAGTATGCCGTTGAACAGGGATATTGGCCACAGCCATGAACTGAACCATGTGTCAAGAGCATCCTCATCGTGGCGCAACTCTTCGGCTGTTATGTTCTCATAGCCCGGAATTGCCTTTGCAAGCGCAAGCGCTGCTTCGCGGCTCTCTGCTACAACATACTTTTCATCAGCGCCATCCTCAGCCGGAAGGAAATAGGCCGGAATGCGGTGTCCCCACCACAGCTGGCGGCTTATGCACCAGTCCTGAATGTTTGACAGCCAGTTGTTGTATGTGGTCTTGTATTTTGTGGGGTAGAACTTCAGCCTGTCCTCCATTACAGGCGGCAGGGCAATGTCGGCAAAGTGCTGCATGCGCAAGAACCACTGCATGCACAGGCGCGGCTCTACTGCAGTGTCGGCATTGCGCTCGCTGTAGCCTACCTTGTTGTCGTAGTCCTCAACCTTCTCCAAAAGTCCTGCATCGGCAAGGTCCTTTGCAATCTGGGCGCGCACATCCATGCGGTCCATTCCAACGTACATGCCGGCAGCCTCGCTTACAGTTGCATCGGCGTTGAAAATGTCAATTGTCTCAAGGTTGTGTGTCTTGCCAAGCATATAGTCATTGGTATCGTGTGCAGGAGTAACCTTCAGACAGCCTGTGCCGAATTCAATTTCCACATAGCGGTCCTCAATCACTGGGATTGAGCGGTTTACAAGAGGCACAATTACCCTCTTGCCCTTGAGCCAGCTGTTTTTGGGGTCTTTGGGGTTGATGCACATTGCCGTGTCGCCCATGATTGTCTCGGGGCGGGTAGTGGCAACCACTGCGTAGCGGCGGCCATTGGCATCGCGGTGCAGTATCTGATGCTTTACAGCGGGGTCAAATGCATCGGCAGGGCTGAGTGTTACGGCATCGCTCTCTTCGCCGTCAGTGCAGCCGGCTGCCTCGTCAACATAGTATCTCAGATAGTAGAGCTTGCTCTTCTCCTCTTTGTATATAACCTCCTCGTTGCTGAGCGCTGTCTGCGCCTTTGGGTCCCAGTTGACCATGCGCAGTCCGCGGTAGATAAGCCCCTTGTTATAGAGGTCGCAGAAGACCTTAATCACGCTCTCGCTGCGTATCTCGTCCATTGTGAACGATGTGCGGTCCCAGTCGCATGATGCTCCAAGCTTGCGCAGCTGCTTTAGAATGATGCCGCCGTGCTCGTCGGTCCACTCCCATGCGTGCTTGAGGAACTCTTCGCGTGTAAGGTCGCTCTTCTTAATGCCCTGTTCAGCGAGTTTCTTGACAACTTTTGCTTCGGTGGCAATTGATGCATGGTCAGTGCCCGGCACCCAGCAGGCGTTCTTGCCAAGCATGCGTGCATGGCGCACAAGAATATCCTGAATTGTGTTGTTGAGCATGTGGCCCATGTGCAGCACGCCTGTTACGTTTGGCGGCGGTATTACTATGGTGTATGGCTCTCTTTCATCGGGTTCTGAATGGAAAAGCCTGTTCTTCATCCAGTACTCATACCATTTCTCTTCTACCTCAGCGGGAATATAAGTTGTCGCTAAACTCATAATATATAAATTTAATCTTTCTATTATATAGGTTATAATTTTTGCTAACTGCAAAGTTAACTCTTATTATTAAATTTTCTGCCCTAAAGGGCAAAAAAAATACTAAAATGGTTATTTGGGCGGGTAAAATAGCCCGCGTTGCTTTGTGTTTTGCTTATTTGGCTTAACTTTGCATAAAAGAAACAAACAGAATATGCATAACAGAGAAGAGATAATGGCCTCTTTCGGCCGTTTTTTGGACGTGCTTGACGAACTGCGCGAAAAGTGTCCTTGGGACAGAAAGCAGACAAATCAAAGCCTGCGCCCTAATACTATTGAGGAGTGCTTTGAACTTTGCGATGCCCTTGTAGACGATGACACGCAGAATATATGCAAGGAACTTGGCGATGTGCTGCTGCACGTTGCCTTTTACGCGAAGATTGCTTCGGAGAAGGGGCAGTTTGACATGAAGGATGTATGCGACCGCCTTTGTGAAAAGCTCATTTACCGCCACCCGCATGTGTTCGGGGATGCTGTTGCCGAGACTGCCGGCGAGGTGTGCCGTAACTGGGAACAGCTGAAGATGACTGAGAAGGACGGCAACAAGACAATATTGAGCGGTGTGCCAAATTCAATGCCTTCGCTCATAAAGGCCTACCGCATGCAGGAAAAGGCGGCCAACGTAGGTTTTGACTGGGATGCTAAAGAGGATGTCTGGGCAAAGGTGCGCGAGGAGATTGCCGAGGTTGAGCATGAGATGAAGGAGGGCAGCAGCGAATGCTGTGAAAAGGAGTTTGGCGACTTGCTTTTCAGCCTTGTGAATGCGGCACGTCTTTATGGCATAAATCCTGACAATGCCCTTGAACTGACAAACAAGAAGTTCCGCCGGCGTTTTGGGTATGTTGAGCAGAAAACCAAGGAGCAGGGCAGGGAGCTTAAGGAGAGTTCGCTTGCCCAAATGGATGAACTTTGGAATGAGGCAAAGCGCAAGGGACTGTAAGGCGGAAGATTTGATATGGTTATATGCAAAAATACCTCGGCAGCTGCCGAGGTATTTTTGCATATTGAAGGATGCATTACTTGTTGCTTTCCTGAATGTTCTTCATGAACAGGTCGTTGAGCAATTTCTTGTCTACGCTCTCGCTGCCTATTTCCTTGGTAAGGGCCTCAATGAAGTCCTTGCCTTTAAGCTCAAGAACAATGTAGTTTGTGTACTGTCCGTTCTCATCCTTCTTCCACTGGTCGCAAATGATTGTTGCGCCGGTAAGAGCCTGCTTTGCAGCAATAACGCTCTTCTCATTGAACAGAGTCTTTGACTTTGACGCTTCGCCTTCGGTAAGTGAAGTGGTGTACTGTTCTGTAAGTGAGTTCACTGTCTTCTGGAGAAGTGCTGCCAGGTCGTTAGATGCGTTTGTCATAGCCTTCTTGCGAGCGGTGGTCTCGTTGTCTGATGAACCTGATGCCCATACTCTCAATGAGTTATCTGACTTTGTACAATCACTGCAAGGCATTACAAATGTCTTAACCGGACTTTTGCTTGAATTGCAGCTGCAAAATGTTGCAGCAACTACAGCGCAAATGATAAATAATGTGTACTTTTTCATAATTCTCAATTTTAGGTTAGTTTTTAAAGATTCATTTTCTTGAGTTTGTTAGGCAGTTCCCTTTTTACACGCTTCATCAGCTCTCTTGCGCACATTTTAATTGTAGCTTCCCTGCTCTTGTTTGTAGGAACAAGAACCTTCACTTTGTTTATGTTGTGCTCAAGTATGAGTGCCTCAGTCTTGTTGTTGTGTATTTTAAGGTTAAGGCTGCAGTAGCATGTGTTAAGATTTCCTGCGCCGCTGACAATTCCACCCAATTCCAGAGATGTTGAGAGCGTTATGAAGCAGTCGGCATCGGAGGTGCTTTCGGTCATCATAAAGTAGTCGCCCGACATTATTGCCTTAACATCATTCTCAATGCCCTCAATGTCATTGTTGTCACTTACATAGAAGTATGCCTTTGTGGCTCCCTTTGTAAGCGCTATTGTGATTTTTGCAGCCGGCAGGCTCTGCTCCTCAAGCAACTTGCGGTAGTTCGCCGGCAGTGAGGCTGTGAAGCTTTCGTCAATTGCTATCTGAATCTCCTGCACCTTGCTGTTTGAGGTGATGTTTGTGATGTAGAACTCAGCAGTGCCGGTATAGTCGGTCTCTATTGGCGCTGTTATGGTGCCTTCGCCGCTAACGAACTTGGCAACGAGCTTTACATTGGGTACAACCTCGCCATCCTTTGACAAACATGCCGCAATGGGAATGTTTACAGGCTTGAAGGCTTCGGCCTCAATGTTTGTGGTGTTGGTTGTGATTGCCATGCCGCTGAATATGCCAATGTAGCCATTGTAGAGCTCTGCGGCAATGTCCATTCTCTTGCCGTTGACCATTGTTGTAAGGTCCATGAACAGCCATGGCTCAATAGCCTCAAGTCCCTTGCCGTAGAGCAGAAGTGCCTGAGTGAGGTTCATGTTCTCCTGTGCTGCACGTCCTTTGAGAAGATAGTCTTTGCCCTTGTTTACGGCTTCGCTGCGGCGTGTCTCGGCATTCTTCTTGTACAACTCCCTGTTAAGTGTGCAGTAAACGTAATATTTGCTGTTGTCCTTGTAGGTGTCAACAATTTCAATGCCTTCAACCCATGCCTGCATGGTGTTGGTTATCTTCTCCTCGAACAGCTGCTTTGATTTTCCGTCAACGTCAACTGTGTGCATAAAGGCCTTTGTGTCCACTTTTGTGGCAATCTGTGAAGCAATGTCGGAGAAGGCATTCTGCTTTGCCACGTCAATGTAGTTGTCATCGGTGAGCGATGCCATGCCTATTCCTATATACTCCGTTTCCGATATTGGCCTCTCCTTTATCCATTTGGGTGCCTGGGCGCTTGCCTGCACTGCAAAAAGCAGTGCAAGCGTAAAGCATGCCAGTATTCTTTTTGTTCCCATAGGCTTATGTTATTCTATTGAAGTAACTGTTATATAGATTTTATTGCCTTCGGCATTGTAGTCGCACGAGATTCCGGCTTCGTACAGCGCTTCGCTGATTATGCCTGCAAACTTGTTTGCCGACATCTTTTTTCCATTGCTGTCGGCTCTTGAAACCATAACCCTGTCATAGATGAGTGTTGTTCTTCCACCCTGTTCTGCAAAATTCTTAACATTGGCATTGTTCTCAAAGAATTCACGGACTGTGCTTTCTATCGTTTTGCCATTCTTGCAGCGGTCGCGAAATGTGAAGTCGGCATCATTGCTCAATGTGAAGTCAATCATCATTCTCAGAGGATTGTTCTTTACCTTATCCTCAAGTGTCTTAGCAAAAACTCTGATGTTCTGTCCTTTCAACGCATCGGCACAAAGTGCGTCAGTGTTGTTGATGTTCCTGGGCTCGCTGTTGATGACAGTGCTTGCCATGTAGTTTGCAGTGGAGGTTTCGTAGGCGTTGAGGGTAATTGATGCAGCCTTGCCGTTTCTCTCCTGTACAATTTGAAGGTCTACTTCTACATATATGTCGGCATCGGCATTGCGCAGCAGCTCTCTTTCGTTAGAGGTTGCAGAGTTAAGCTCTTCCCCCCAGTTGTCACCACCTTCATTCCTTCTCACAAGTGCGCGTATGTTCTGCGTTTCAATTCCGCAGCGCTGAAAAGCCTCCTGTACTTTTGTACATGCAGTTCTCAAATTGCGGTTTGTCTCATAAATCTTGGCATAACTTTCGTTCTTGTCGGTCTTGTATGGAATGATTATTATGCTGAATGGTATTGGAGATTCGGTCACTGGACCTACATCTTCACCAGGAGGATTTCCAATTATAATTGTATTAGCATTCTTCTTCAGATCCTTGACAAGCCTTACCAGCTGCACCTCAATTCTGTAGCTGCGCATATATCTGCCGTTTATCTCTTGTGCTCTTGAAATCGCCTTGCCTTTTTCGGGCATGTAACCATTGTATCTCGCTTCGGAATTGAAGAACGATGCTGTGTATTCCTTGTTTTCTTTATTGGGAATAACAATTGCCTTGCCGTCGTTCACACCCTCAACACCTTTGTAGAGAATGTTGTAGACAATGGCCTTCTTTGCGTTCTCTTCAAGAAGGTCTTTGTCATTGTCTGAAGCAATACCGGTAACGGCAAATGTAGCGTTAAGGCCGTTCTTCGATTCAAGACAAATAACATCAGAATACTCTTGTGCAGAGAGTGTCTGCACAAAGAGTATTGTAATTATAGCAGTCAGTATCTTTTTCATTTTACAGTGTCAAGCAGTTTGCCTCCTAAACCTTTTTCGTTTGTTATCTTAACTCTCAGTTTTGCGGCGTTTGAGTCTTTTGATGCATTCTCAATGTAACGGTCCATGGCTTCCTTAACCTCTTTGTCTCCTTTTGTAATCTTGCACTTTGAAACATCCTCGCTTGCCTCTTCAACCTTAAGGGTTCCAATCTCGTTCTCTACTTTTCTGCCTACTCTTGTTACAACCTCGTAGATTTTGAATCTGTCGCCCTTCTTTATGCCGTGCATTGTACCCAAGTCAATCCAGCAGCTCTTGAGCTTGTCGCCCTTAACTTCAAAGTCCTCGCCGAAGATTGTGCCTGAAACGGGGAATGCATTGTTAATGAACTTGGCAATGTCGCCGTCAACCTTTTTGATTGATGTGAGGGTTGCATCCTGCGGAGTGCTTTCTGCCATGAGTACGCTCTCGCCAATGTTCTTGGGGTGAGTGTATGACTCTGTAAGGAGAACCTCGCTTGACTGTGCGTCGATAGCGGTAACTGAATACTGGAGCGCGCATGTGTAGAGGAAACCACCGTCGTCAGTCTTCTCCTTGCTTATTGCACACTGGCTTACATTGCCTTCGATAATGAAGTTTGCTGCAATAGCCTCATCCTTTACTGTTGAAGCGCTGGCCTCGTCAATGATTTTGAAACGGGTGCTTTTTGCCAATGATGCTATTACAGCAGCGCGTACGCTGTTGAGGTCGGCATCGGAAACCTCACCGTTCTTTGTGAAGGCCTTTACTGTAATCATCTCTTTCTGTGCGAACACATTCATGCAGATTATGCATGAAACCATTGCTAAAAGTGTTTTCTTAATCATAGCTGTAAGTTTAAAAAGTTAATATTGTTTGTTTTTGTTTTTGTTTTTGT
>JAFXAR010000028.1 GCA_017516885.1 Bacteroidaceae bacterium | reverse complement strand
CGGTTGCATAGCCCGCTATGCGCCCTTAAAAAATAAAAAAACATACTATTTGCCTTGCGCGAAAATAGGCTGCACTCGCTTTGCAATTTGTAAACAAGTTTACATTGCGCTCGTTTGCACTATTTTTGTGCTCTATAAAAAATTTGGCAATATAAATTTAAACAGCTTCTTAGAATATGTTTTACAAAAGTACTATATTTGCTGAAAACAACGAAAAAATAAGGGATGCTCCTGCTATTTAGAATCTGTTTCAATGGTAAAATGATAGTTTTCAGCAGATTTTGCCCGATTTATAAGGATAATTTTGTGATTTAACTTTAGATTTAACACATTTTAACAAGAGAACACTTGTTTTTAAATTTTTTATGAATACATTTGCGATGTAAATGCTAAAAATATTAACAAATAGAGGTTCTGTTAGTGGCATTTAAGTTTGAATATTATTTTTTTTATTTATAAACCTTTTAAATTTTACAATTATGAAGAAATTGGTTTTTGCAATGATGGCAGTTTTTGCTATGGTAAGCTGTGGTGGCGGTATTGCTGAAAAGACTGCAGCTATTGAAGAGGAAATGAACGAGAAACTTAAGGCAGCTTTTGAGGATAAGGACAGCGAGGCCGTAGTTGAGGCTTATGAGTGGTACTATGGCGAGATGACAGACTTGATGGAGGATACCAAGGAATTTGCTGATAAACAGAAAGAAATCAAAAAGACTCGCAGAGCTATCGAGAAGGACCTTCGTGAGGCAAAGCTCCCTACAAATACAGATCAGGAGAAAATAGATAAGATTGAAGAAGAGTACTTAAAGAAGCTTGCTAAGCTTGCTGAAGGGGAAGAGGAATAAGATTTATGCCTTATACTAAAAAAGCGCGCCTATAGGCGCGCTTTTTTAGTATAATATAGTTGTTGAATTATAACAAGTTGGTTTAATCTGTATAAAACAATTGGAAATAGAGGAGGGTCTTGCCGAGAAACTTGCAACTGCTGTTGAGGAAAAAGATGGCAAGGCTGTTGTGGAGGCTTACAAGTGGTATTTTGATGAGAAGATAAACTTGTTGCCTGCTGAGCTTGAACATGAATACAAATTGGTTGAGGCAAGAGAATCATGGAGAAAGCTTCGGAGGGAGATAAGGACTACAAGCCTCCCTACAAATGAGGAGTGGGACGAAATTCGTAAGCTTGAAGATGCTTATGCTGAGTCTAGGGCGAAGGTGCGTGAAGAGATTGAAAATGAAAAAAGAAAGAGCCACTAAGGCTGTGTGCCTATACATTAACGGAATAGTTGAGCGGGTTTGCATATCATGCGAACTCGCTCAACTCTAACCAGCGCATGCTCTTTTCGTCAATAAGGGC
Source organism: Bacteroidaceae bacterium (assembly GCA_017516885.1). GTDB lineage: Bacteria > Bacteroidota > Bacteroidia > Bacteroidales > Bacteroidaceae > HGM04593. Next base: position 37,037 of record JAFXAR010000028.1, on the reverse strand, counting down.
TATTACATCCTGAATGCGCATGGAGTGCTTGAGCAGGGTGTCGTTGTCTAATGTGCCGCTGCACATTGCCTGCTCAATGGCAGCCTTCTCCTCTTCAAGCGCCATTATCTCTGTTTCAAGGCTTTCATATTCCTTGCGCTCCTTGAATGTGAGCTTGCGCTTCTGCGTATCGCGGGGCGGCTGTTTCTGCTGCGCATTCTTTGTGCTTTTTTCAGCATTCTCCCTTGCTGTCCTCTCCTCCTCTTCGCGCCAGTCGCGGTATTGGGTGTAGTTCCCGGGAAAGTCCTTTATGTTGCCTTCGCCGTTGAATGCAAATACATGGTCTACAACCTTGTCCATGAAGTAGCGGTCGTGGCTCACTACTATTACGCATCCCTTGAAGTCGCACAGATACTCCTCAAGTATCTGAAGTGTTTCAATGTCAAGGTCGTTGGTGGGCTCGTCAAGAACAAGGAAGTTTGGATTCTGCATAAGCACGGTGCAGAGGTAGAGTCGCCGTTTTTCACCGCCACTGAGCTTGTACACATAACTGTACTGCTTTTCGGGGGCAAAAAGAAAATGCTGCAGAAACTGCGATGCGGTGAGCATTTTGCCGGCAACTGGAATAACTTCGGCAATCTCCTTTACAACGTCAATTACTTTCATCTGCTCGTTGAAAGTGAGGCCGTCCTGGCTGTAGTAGCCCCATTTTACGGTTTCTCCAATCTCTATTGTGCCGCTGTCGGGCTGTGTCCTGCCGAGCAGCATCTTTATGAATGTTGACTTTCCTGTGCCGTTGCTGCCTATTATGCCTAATTTTTCGTAGCGCGAAAAGGTGTAGGTGAAATTCTTTGTGATGACCTTTTCGCCGAATGCCTTTGAAAGTTCCTTGAGCACGAATATTTTGTTGCCGATGTACTGCGATTTTATCTCCAGGGATACTTTGCTGTCGTCGCGCATGGCTGCGGCCTTCTCTTCGAGCTTGTAGAATGCGTCAATGCGGTATTTTGCCTTGTGGGCGCGTGCCTGAGGCTGGCGGCGCATCCAGTCGAGCTCCTTGCGCATGAGGTTGCGCGCGCGTGCTGTCTCTGCCGCGAGATTCTGCAGGCGCTCATCGCGCTTCTGCAGGAAGTGGCTGTAGTTGCCCCTGTAGCGGTAGGTGCGCTGGTCGTCAATCTCAATTATTTCGTTGCATACGTTGTCGAGGAAGTAGCGGTCGTGGGTGACCATTAGCAGGCTGCTGCTCATGCGCGTAAGGTAATCTTCAAGCCACTCGACCATCTCTATGTCCAGGTGGTTGGTGGGCTCGTCAAGAATCATCAGGTCGGGCTGCTCTATGAGCACGGCTGCAAGCGCAACTCGTTTCTTCTGCCCTCCGGACAGTTCTCTTACGGGCTGGTTCAGGTCCTTTATCTTGAGTTTTGTCAGAATCTGCTTTGCCCTTGTCTCGTAGTCCCATGCCTGCAGACGGTCCATCTCCTCCATGAGGTGCTGCAGTTCATCACTGCTGCCGCTTGTTGTGGCCTTCTCGTAACGTGCGATTATGCCGGCCTTTTCGCTGTTGCGCTGCATGCAGGCCTCAATAACTGTGAGGCTGCCGTCAAAGTCGGGTTCCTGTTCAAGGTAGCCCATGCGTATCCCGCCGCGAAGTGTGATTTTGCCGCTGTCCATGGGCTCTTCCCCTGCAAGAATCTTCAGCAAGGTGCTCTTCCCCTTGCCGTTGCGGGCAATGAGCCCTATGCGCTGGCGCTCTTCAACTGTAAAGGATATGTCGCTGAAAAGCACAAGGTCGCCAAAACTTTTTGAGATGTTTTCTATCTGAAGGTCTATTGCCATAATTCTCTTTGCATTAAATATTCGCGAAGATAACAAGAAAATGCTTATCGGGCAACAGCGGGAGGCGTTTTTGCCGCCCGTTGCCGCCCGTTTGCTACGTTGCGGAAAATTGAGTAACTTTGCACTCTCTAAACGTGTGTATAGGGGAGAATTTAATAAAAATAGCTTTTAAGAATATTATATGGTTTCTGTTGATGGCTTGACGGTGGAGTTTGGCGGCTCGGCGCTTTTCAGCGATGTGTCGTTTGTGATAAATGAGAAGGACAGGATTGCGCTCATGGGCAAGAATGGTGCGGGCAAGAGCACGCTCCTGAAGATTCTTGCAGGAGTGCGCACGGCCACTCGCGGCACGGTGTCTGCCCCAAAGGATACAGTCATAGCCTATCTGCCGCAGCATCTTATGACTGAGGACGGACGCACGGTTTTTGAGGAGGCTTCGCAGGCTTTTGCGCATCTTTATGAGATGGAGGCCGAACTTGACCGTCTGAACGGGGAGCTTGCAACGCGCACTGATTATGAGAGCGACGAGTATATGGCTCTTATTGAGGAGGTGGCTACCAAGAGCGAGAAGTTCTATGCGATTGATATGACCCACTTTGAGGAGGATGTGGAGAAGACGCTGCTTGGCCTTGGCTTTGAGCGCTCCGACTTTGGCCGTCAGACAAGCGAGTTCAGCGGCGGATGGCGCATGCGCATTGAACTGGCCAAGATGCTGCTGAGGAATCCCGATGTGCTGCTGCTCGACGAGCCTACGAACCATTTGGACATTGAGTCCATAGGGTGGCTTGAGGAGTTCCTCATAAGCAATGGCAAGGCGGTTGTTGTGATAAGCCACGACAGGAAATTTGTTGACAATATAACAACCCGCACCATTGAGGTTACTATGGGGCGCATATATGACTACAAGGTGAACTACTCGCAGTATCTTGTGCTGCGTGCCGAACGCCGCCAGCAGCAGATGAAGCAGTGGGAGGAGCAACAGAAGATGATTCAGGAGACAAAGGACTTTATTGAACGCTTCAAGGGCACTTATTCAAAGACCCTGCAGGTGCAGAGCCGTGTGAAGATGCTTGAGAAACTTGAGATAATTGAGGTGGATGAGGAGGATACATCGGCATTGCGCCTTAAGTTCCCGCCATCGCCCCGCTCCGGCCAGTACCCGGTAATTATGGAAGGGGTGGGCAAGGCTTTTGGCGAAAAGCGGATATTCTCAAACGCCACTCTTACCATTGAGCGCGGCGACAAGGTGGCGTTTGTGGGGCGCAACGGCGAAGGAAAGTCAACGCTTGTGAAATGCATAATGAAGGAACTTGAGCATGAGGGCTCGCTGCAGCTGGGGCATAATGTGCAGATTGGGTACTTTGCGCAGAATCAGGCTTCGCTGCTTGACGAGGAACTGACTGTGTTCCAAACCATAGACGATGTGGCTAAGGGCGATATTCGCAATAAGATACGCGACCTCCTTGGCGCATTTATGTTTGGCGGCGAGGCGAGCGCCAAAAAGGTGAAGGTGCTGTCGGGCGGCGAGCGCACTCGTCTTGCGCTTATGAAACTGCTGCTTGAACCTGTGAACCTTCTTATTCTTGACGAGCCTACGAACCACCTCGACCTTAAAACCAAGGATATTCTCAAGCAGGCGCTGCAGGACTTTGACGGAACGCTTGTGTGTGTAAGCCACGACCGTGATTTTCTTGATGGTCTCGTTACCAAAGTTTATGAGTTCGGCCATGGCAAGGTGCGCGAGCATCTTTGCGGCGTCTACGAGTTCCTGGCAACAAAGAAAATGGAAGAGCTGCAGGAACTGGAGAGAAAGTGAAAGCTGAAAACTGAAAGCTGAAAGCTGAAAACTGAAAGGTGAAAACTGAAAGATGCAACCAGCATTTTCGGCAATGCGAGCAGCGATGGGTCAAGCGCAGCATCGCAGAATGTGATGCCGCTTGGGTCGCAAAAGGCGAGCGTTGCCAAAGGTGAGAACTGAGAACTGAAAACTGAAAGGTGAGGGTGGTGGTTTATGGGGCGTGCTTTGCACGCTCTCTTTTTTTTGTGCAATGTTGTTTTGGATTGAGGAGCGGAATGCTGTTTTAGTAAATATTTTTTATTAAGTCCGGGGAAAAGTTTTCCGTTTGGAAAATTTTTTTGCTTGCCTAAAAAATTATATTGTTGATTATTAAGTGTTTAAAAAATATTTTGGAAAACTTCGCATTATGCTTGTAACTTGTCGCTAAATTATTTGGTAAATATGATTTTGAATTATAATTTTGCATTGCTCTAAAACAAGGGTGCTTTAAAAAGAAGAAAAAATAATAAAAGGCAAGCGCTGTTTGTGCGTAATCTGCCTGTAATAACCGTAAAAAGAAAGTGGAAAAGAAAACTTACTCCTATGATGAGGCATTCAAGGCTGCTCTTGAATATTTCAATGGCGATGAACTCGCTGCTCGTGTTTGGGTGAACAAGTATGCCGTGAAGGATTCCTTTGGCAAAATATATGAAAAGTCGCCCGAGGAAATGCACTGGCGCATAGCTAATGAGATTGCGCGCGTTGAGGCACGCTATGAGAATCCTATGCAGGCAAAGGAGGTTTTTGACCTTCTCGACCACTTTAAGTATATAGTGCCGTCAGGAAGCCCTATGACCGGAATTGGCAATGATTTTCAGGTGGCATCGCTGTCGAACTGCTTTGTCATTGGCATGGATGGAAAAGCCGATTCATACGGCGGAATCATAAGAATTGACGAGGAGCAGGTTCAGCTGATGAAGCGTCGCGGCGGTGTAGGCCATGACCTCTCGCACATACGCCCCAAGGGCTCTCCTGTAAAGAACTCTGCGCTTACTTCAACCGGTCTTGTGCCGTTCATGGAGCGCTATTCCAATTCCACAAGAGAGGTTGCCCAGGACGGCCGCCGCGGTGCGCTCATGCTGAGCGTTTCAATAAAGCACCCCGATGCAGAGGCGTTCATTGATGCAAAGATGACCGAAGGCAAGGTTACCGGCGCTAATGTGTCGGTGAAGATTGACGATGACTTCATGCAGGCAGTTACAGAGGAGAGACCCTACAAGCAGCAGTATCCTATTGACTCCGATGCGCCAATATACGAAAAGGAGATTGACGCAAAGCAGCTGTGGGGCAAGATTATCCACAATGCATGGAAGTCTGCCGAACCGGGAGTGCTCTTTTGGGACACCATTGCCAAGGAGTCTATTCCCGACTGCTATGCTGATTTGGGATTCAAGACTGTATCCACCAATCCTTGCGGCGAGATTCCTCTTTGTCCCTATGACTCATGCCGTCTGATTGCGATAAACCTCTATTCTTATGTGGTGAATCCCTTTACTCCCGAGGCCTATTTTGATTTTGACCTCTTCAAGGAGCATGCAACAAAGACACAGCGCATAATGGACGACATTATTGACCTTGAGCTTGAGAAGATTGCCGCCATTCTTGAAAAGATTGACAGCGACCCTGAAAGCGAGGAGGTTAAGGGTGCAGAGAGAAAACTGTGGGAAAAGATTGCTCGCAAGAGCAGCATGGGCCGCCGCACCGGCGTAGGCATAACAGCCGAGGGCGATATGCTTGCCGCAATGGGCATGCGTTACGGCAGCGAGGAGGCTGTGGAGTTCTCGGAGAAGGTGCACAAGACACTTGCCCTTGCCGCTTACGCTTCGTCAGTGAATCTGGCAAAGGAGCGCGGAGCGTTTGAGATATTTGATGCCAAGAGGGAGGAGAACAATCCTTTCATCGGCCGCCTTCGCGAGGCCGACCCTGCAATGTATGAGGATATGAAGAAATATGGCCGCCGCAACATAGCATGTCTTACAATTGCGCCCACCGGCACTGTAAGCATCATGACACAGACAACGTCGGGCATAGAGCCGGTGTTTATGCCGGTTTACAAGCGCCGCAGAAAGGTTAACCCCAACGACCCCGAAGTGCATGTTGACTTTACCGACGAGAACGGCGATGCATTTGAGGAGTATGTTGTTTACCACCATAAGTTTATTGAGTGGATGACAAAGAACGGCATTGACACCTCAAAGCGTTACACTCAGGCCGAGATTGATGCTCTTGTGGCGCGTTCGCCCTATGCAAAGGCTACATCGAACGACATTGACTGGCTTGCGAAGGTTGAGATGCAGGGACGCATACAGAAGTGGGTTGACCACTCAATAAGCGTTACAATAAACTTGCCGAACAATGTTGATGAAAAGCTTGTTAATGACCTGTATATAACAGCATGGAAATGCGGCTGCAAGGGCTGTACCGTGTACCGTGACGGTTCGCGTGCCGGAGTGCTTGTTTCAACAGACAGCAAGAAGGAGAAGAAGGAGGCTGTTGCTGCAAAGCCTCAGATTACAGAGGTGCGTCCTGTGGTGCTGCAGGCCGACGTGGTGCGTTTCCAGAACAACAAGGAGAAGTGGGTTGCGTTCATTGGCCTTCTTGACGGCGAGCCGTATGAAATCTTTACAGGACAGCAGGATGACGAGGATGGCATTCCATTGCCCAAGAATGTTACACACGGTATAATCATAAAGCACACTAACGAGGACGGAAGCAAGAGATACGACTTCCAGTTTGAGAACAAGATTGGCTACAAGACTACGATTGAGGGACTCTCGGAGCGCTTTAATCCCGAATTCTGGAACTATGCCAAGCTCATTTCGGGAGTGCTGCGCTACAAGATGCCTATCGAGCAGGTGATTAAGCTAATATCTTCCCTTGAGCTTGAGTCGGACAATATCAACACATGGAAGAACGGTGTTGAGCGTGCATTGAAGAGATATATCAAGGACGGAACTTCAACTGCCGAGAAGTGCCCTAACTGCAAGCAGCAGCTTATCTTTGAGGAGGGATGCCTGCACTGCCCCGGTTGCGGCTACTCAAAATGCGGATAAACTAAACTAATGATTCATAATTGGAAATTTTTCCAAGGTGAAGGGTCTTTAACATTAGAGGCCCTTCCCTTTTTCTAAAAGCAGCAGCTATGGACATAAAGGAATATAATATTGAATTGAAGGGTATTCATCTGTATGCCTATCATGGCGTAATGGAGCAGGAGAGGCGAATAGGGGCGTGGTACACGGTTGATGCTGTGCTCACTGTTGATGATTACGCAGGCCTTGAGAGCGACAGCATTGAGGGTACTGTGAGCTATGCCGATGTGTACAGCCTTATATGCCGCGAAATGGAGAAACCGTCAATGCTTCTTGAGAATGTGTGTCTCAGGATAAGCAAGGCGCTGTATGCTTCGTTTGGGCAGATAAGCGCCCTCAGCATTACCCTGTGCAAGGATACTCCTCCTATGGGCGGGGACAGGCTGAGCGCCGCAGTGACACTGAAAAGCAGCAGAGGAAAACTATAGTTTTCCTCTGCTGCTTTTAGAAGGCTTTTTGCAAACAGCTTCCTAAATATATTTTTTACACTTAATAAAGCGCTTCGTATTCCTTTGCTATCTTTTTCCAGGTGTAGTTCTCCTGCGCAATGACCTTCATTGCTGCTCCGTCAAGGTCCTCTCTGCCGGCAAGCTCAACAAGCTCGTCTGCGTTCTTGTAGTAATATGCCTGGTTGAATGTTGTCTCGCGGTTGTACACTACATCGTAGGCGAGAATGGGACGGCCTGAGAACATTGCCTCAACAAGCGAGGGGTTTGTTCCGCCGGCGCTGTGTCCGTGCACATAGAATTTGGCATTCTTGCGCAGGATGTAGAGGATGTTAAGGTCGTAAATGCTGTCGGCGATTACAATATTGGGATATTTGCCTTTGTATTCATCCTTGAGCTTGCGGCTGTATCCGTTGCGCTCCCAGTTGCCTATGAATATCAGTGGCTTGCCGTTCTTTGCAAAGGCTTCCAATGTTATATGGCAGTTGTTTTCCGGCTCAATGCGGCATACGCTCATTGAGTATCCGCTTGCCTTAAGGCCGAAGCGCTGCAGGGTCTCTTTCTCCTGCTCGGGAGATATGCCGTCTATTATGGCGTGGTCGCCGCCGTATGTTATAAGAACAGTCTCTTTCTTGTAGAGTTCGCGTGCGTAGTCCTGTATGCCCTTGTTGTCGGTGATTATAGTGTCGGCAAAGCGCACTGCCATGCTTTCCGATGCCTTGAGCAGTTTGCGCACCCAGCCTTTCCATTTTGCACGGCGGTATTCAAGGCCGTCAATGTTTACAATTACCTTCTTGCGGCAGATTAGCTTGAACAGGGGCATGAAAAGGCCGCCCGAAACGCCGAGCACAAGAATTGCATCGTATCCTCTTATGCTGCGAATCATTGATATTATGTCGTAGGGGATGCTGTGCGCTCCGTTGGCATGCAAAGGTATGTACTTGAGCCTTGCGCCCTTGTACTCCTTTGGCTTTGACGGCATGTCCTTGCTGCTGCAGAATACGGTATATTGAATGTCACTGGAGCAGTTTTCCCCTATGATATTCTCTACAAGCGTCTCAAAACCGCCATATTTTGCAGGAACTCCCTGTGTTCCTATTATTGCTACGTTTTTCATCAGTAACTTATCTGCCAGCAGCCAATAACCATCAGCTAATGACCGCAGACTGTCTGTTCAATCATTCCAATCATGCTCTCCCTGCTGTATCTCTTAGAGCATTTTTGTGCATTTCCTGCCAAAGTTATATATAATTCTTCATTTGTTAAAATATCTTCAATGGAATCTTTTATTTTTTCAAGATTATGCACGTCTATCTTGTAGCCGTTCACTCCGTCGTCAACCATTTCGGCAATTCCGCCCACTGTGGGGACAATCACCGGCAGTCCGGCAGTCATGGCTTCAAGGGCTGTAAGCCCGAAGGTCTCTATCGCCTTGTCTCTGTTTGTCAGGTTTAATACTAATGATGCCTTGCTGTAGAATGGCGCAACATTATCTTGGCGGGGATATATTGTAAGGTTTGGCGGTGTTGAGATGTGCTGCGACTTGCAGTAGGCCGCGATGTTCTCTTCGCTCTCGTTCAGAACAAGCTCAAAACTGAAGGTGCTGAGTTCGTGTGCCAGTTCAATGAATTCAGCAGTGCCCTTGTAGTTCTTCAGCGAGCCTAGCATAAGCACACGCTTTTCGGCAAAGGCTCTTTCATGGTCGGGCGCTACGCTGCTTGTGAACTTTTCCTGCAGGGCGTTGGGGATTACAAAAACGCGCTTTTTGCGGCGGAGGAATGAGCGCTGATAGTCTGAAACGCAAATTATATCGCTTGCGATAAGCTGCATTATCTTGGCTAATATGCGGTAGATTGTGCTTTTTGCCTTGGCGTTCTCGTGGTAGTGGTATACTACTCTTTTGCCGCAAATGCGGCCGCCAATAGCTGCGCCAACGGGCAGGATGGTATTTATGTATATAACCGTATCCTTCTTGAACATATAGCCGAGGGCGATGAAGAGTATCTGCAGCTGCACCCAGGCGTAACGCATGGCTCGTATGCACATGTTGCGCGAGAAGGTATAATCGTACTGTCTCATGCGCAGATTCTCGTGCTCTTTCAGCTCGTCAAGCACTCCTCCGCGCGAGGTCACCAAGTCTACGCTGTACCCTCTCTTTATCAGTCCGCTGATTACAGTCTTAAGCACCTTGGGGCTTCCGCTGTAGTCATTGAACAGATGAAAGCATACTATTTTCATATATAGTGTTTGTCGGTTTTTATATTTTTGCCCCTCAGTACTGCGGAAAGTTCCACTGCGGAGGAACTGTTTGTTGTGTTGTTTGTTATATTTCCTCCCGCGGGGAGGTGGCTTTTAGCCTGGAGAGGCATTATTGTCACTTCATCATTTTCTCCAGCAGCCGGCACCAAAGTGCAAATGGTTTGGCGGCATCACGGTTAACCTTGCCGCCTTCGCGCATTGTAAAGCGTGAGATAACATCCAGCAGATACATAGAGTACAGTTTGCTGTCAATCCACTCGCCCTCCTTTTTCTTCATGAACGAGGCAATCTCATCTGCGCCCCATTTCCTCTCAAAAACAGCAGTCTGGGTAAAGAAGTGGCAGCGGTCAAGTCCCGGAGGATAGCTCTTGGCCGCATATTCAAAGTCAAATACAAACAGCCGGCCTTTTTCCACGAACATGTTCCATGGGGTAAAGTCGCCATGGAAGGCCGAGAATTCAACCTTTTTGCCACAGCTGGAGCGTTTAATGCCGGTTATTGCTCTTGAAATGAGTTCTGCATCAATATTGTCAGGCAGCCAGCTGATATGCCTTTCAAGCAAGTCCAATGAGTGGCAGAAGTCACTATCTTCAAACGCGATGCTCTCTTTTGTCTTTTCATGCAGCTGCGAAAGGAACTCGTCGTGTAAGCGGCACAAGTTGTGCTTTGCCGATGATGAGGCTGTCTTTGCCGTGCTCTGCACAAATATGTGCGTTCCGCACTCTAATGTTCCGCAGTAGAGGGCTTTCGGGATGCCGGTTACCCCTTTGCCGGCAAGCCAGGAAAGCATTTCGCTCTCTTTGGCAAAGAGTTCCTTTATGTCGTCGCTGTTGCTTAGCTTGCAGTATCCCAATATACGCCTGCCGCTTGATAGCTGCATTGTGATTTTTTGGTGTACGCTTGGAGTGCCCTCAAATATGCCGAACTCAATTTTCTTGGTGTTGAAAATCTCTTTCAGCAGGCTGCAAAGCTCGGCATTAAGGCGGCAGTGCAACGTCTCGGCGTGAATTATTCTGCGTACCTGCGGGATTGCATGCATGCAGGGCAGCAGCGCCTTTACCATCTTCCCCTTGATGCCGCTTGGCTGATACAGATTCATGACTGTGCGCATGCTGCGTGCCGGCATAATCCAGTATTTGCCGTCGGCGTTGCCGAAACGGTAAAATTTTTCTCCTGCACTAAAGTCGAGTATGTTGTCAAGGGTGGTCATTGCGGTACTTGTGCTTTTCGTATTTGTTCCATAAAAAATTGAAACAGAATATTCGTATTTTGTCTATAAGTACAGATGCGGCAAACACGGCTGTAATAAATGCTATAATAATTGCAAGATATTCAATACCGGAATATTTGCTGAATATTTCTTTAGCCAGCTCAGTATAATGGTCTCTTAGGCAGAAATGCATGTGTAAAAGATATACTGCAAAGCAGGATGATGCAAGCCAATTGATAATTTTGCTTTTGATATTAATTCTTGTAAAGAATATAAGGAGGGACAGCGCACTAATTATGTTTAATGGATTTGTGTATGCTTTGCTTATTGAATATATGGTGTCGTTGCTTATGCCTGAATGTACTGGGATATAATATGCCAGGCTGTTGCACATTACACAAAGTATGTATAAGAATAAAAACCTGTATTTCCCTTTTAATTTTATGTACAGCTTGAAATATCTAGCCAAAAGATAGAGGTTTATAAATGAGAGAGGAGAGAATCCGCTCTTGTAAAATCCGGTTCGCGTAAATATTACTATAACAGTTTGCACCACAAGCAGCAAAATGATAATAGTCCTTATATCTTTCCTGTCAGAATGTTCTATAAAACTGTTTAGAATGGGGGCACTTATGTAAAGTATTATGTATGCCCAAACAAACCAGTATGCATTGTGATACAGAAGGAAAATAGATAAGACATTTATTCTGTTTGCTTCTATTTGACCTGAATAGAAGAATGGGATAAATACAATACAGGAGAAGAACAGGCATTGGAATATGAAATTGCTTAATCCTTTACATTTAAACTTGATTCCAAACCAGCCAGAGATCAGAACGAATACATTTACTCCTACAATACAGACATTTTCGGTTAAAAGCCGTATGAAAGATTGTGTAGGCAATTCTTTTACTTCTGTTGCATTGACTGGACCCAATGCAGAGAATGTTGCATGCAATCCTAATACCATGAACATTGCAACAATTCTCAGCAATTCAATATTAGATTCTCTTTTCATGAATGAATGTCGTTTAGTTCTTTTATCATCAAATCACGGTACTCAACGCCGCGGGCGTGCCATAGGAACTGTTCGCCGGCGCTCTTTGCCCTGCTGCCGAGTTTGCCGCGTTCCTCCTTGCAGGCAAGGCGCTCCATGGCTGCGGCCATGCTTGAAATAACCTCGTTGCGCGAGGTACGGGGGATAATCACCGCATATTCGTTTGAGAAATAGCGGGTGTAGCCTGTGGTGTCAATGCATATAAGCGGCTTGCCCATTGCCATGGAGTCAAACGACACAGTTACTGCGCCCTCCTTGAGCGATGCGTTCACAACAACATCGGCACTGCCAAGCAGTCTGTAGTATTCCTCCATCGGTACTTTGCCGGTGAATGTTATCTGCTTCTGCAATCCCAATTTTTCAACCAGTGCCGTCAGCCTTGCCTTGTCGCTGCCCTTGCCCACAATGGTAAGGTGCATCAGCCTGTTCTCCTTTGCTGCGAGGGCGAAGCTTTCAATAACAAGGTCGAATCCGCGCCATGCGTCAAGGCGTCCCACTGTAATGTACTCTATGATGCCGTCGGCGCTGTTTGCCGCGCAGTTTTCCTGTTCGCCTTTTTCAACTGCAACATCGGTGAAAAGCACTGTTTTGCTGAGGTGTTTTGCCGGAATCAGGCTGCGTGTTATTTCGGTTTTGCAAAGTATAAGATTGGCATTCCTGCAGCGTGTCCTGAATCCGAGGTTCAACGGCAGTGTCTTTATGGCAGCACGCCGCACCCACTCTATGATGCGGTTCTTTGGTGCATAGTGCCTGCTGTATTCTCCGGGAATGGTTTCAAGGCCGCCGGCCGGGCCCCAGACAAAGAACTGCTTCTGTCCGTACGAGCTTACTTTCCACAGCACATTGCCATAGGTCAGGTGATGGAACACTTTGATGCCGTTCTCTTGCATGGTGCGCTTTACGATGCCGTTGGTGCAGTATTGCCAAATGTTGTAGTATGTTCGCACGCCGCGCAGGCCTTTTTTCCAGAAGCGCGCCCATTTGGGCAGGTCAAAGTAAAGGAAGTGTATGCCGGAGTGTTCGGGGTGCTCTGCAATCCATGGTTCAATTGTGCCGCGGTTGCTTTCGCGCGTAAGCACCCACAGTTCAAAGTGCCTTGACATCTCAAGCACCCAGTGCCAGCCCACGCCAATCTCGCTGCCAAGCCCCGGCTCGCAAGCGTAGGCCGATACGAATATTTTTATTTTTTCAGCGGGCATATTTTTCAATTTTGTCCCAAAACTTATTAAAGCAGAATATGCGTATTTTATCTATAAGTACAGGTGAGATAAAAAACGCGGTAATCATTAGTGATATCGTTAATAGATATGTAAAGCCGCTACATTGCTCCCATATATTCAATGCATACATTCTGTAATAACCAACAATGCAAAAATGCATATGGAACAGGTATACAGCAAAGCACGATGATGCAGTCCAGTTGACAAGGTTGTTTGTTATCCTGATTTTTGTAAAATACAATAAAAGTGCAAGCGATTGTATTACTGTTATTGGATTAGTGTATCCGTTTATTATAGAATTAATAATGCCATTGTCTATTCCGTATCGCTTTATAGAATACTCCAATACCGTATTTGTTATTACGCATATAATGAAAATTGAGAGCCACGTGTTTCTTGTATAGGCTGGGGTAAATCTTTTAATGTATTGTGCAAGCATATATATGCCAATGAATGATAGTGGTGAGAATCCTTGTATAAAGAAATTGTTAAATGGTGTCGCATCTAATACTAATTGCAGTGTGAAAAAGAGCAGAATCGTTCTTTCGAACTCTTTTTTTTGAACATGCCCGGTAAATGAGTTTATGACAGGAGCAAGAATGTAGAGTATAATATATGCCCATACGAACCAATAGCAATCTGCTTGCTTGAACAACAGTAATGTAGAAGCTATATTGATCTTGGACAGTTCAGTTAACCCGAGCAGAAGCATAATCAAATAGATGCTAATGCAGAAGAACAGACTTTGGAATATTATACTTGCAAGTCCTTTATTCCGATACCTGATGCCAAAATAACCGGAGATCATAATAAATGTATTCACGGCGCCGACGCATAATGCATGGGCAAAACTGCGCAACATTGATTGCAGTGGCAGTGCTGTAGCTTCTTGTGTTGTAAGGATGCCTGTTGAGAAGAAGTTTGCATGTATTGCAAGAACCATTATCATACAGACAATTCTAAGCAGTTCTATGTTGGATTCTCTCTTCATTGATTGTAGATTTTGTTCAATTGGTGGTCTGCCTGCGTTTATTGTTGCTCCCTGTTAAATTTTTATTAAATCCTTCTGTGCCACGAACCATGGAATAAGTTTCTTGCACAATGGGATGCATGCAACCGACAGCAGCAGCGTGATTGTTGCAATGCTCCAGTTGCTGCCGAGAAGTTCTATACCGGTTTTTGGCATAAGCACCATAAGCGGGCGGTATATCATGTGGTGCACGCAGAGCAGGATGAGCGAATAGCGTCCGCAGAATGTTACAAATGGGACTGATTTAATCTTCTTGCAAATGAACAATAAACCAAACGCAATAAGCAATCCTGTGATGTAAGAAACCGCTCCTTCCATAATGTTGTAATGCAAGGAGATGCGCGAGGGCAAAATGGCAGAAATAACTAACATCAGGATTCCGAATGCAAGTCCTGCATTCTCATTTGCTTTGTTAAGCATTTGCGATTTATTTATGTAGTATCCCAATGCAAAGAATGGAAGCGAGGTCATTGCTACATCCAGGAACATTGGCAAGAAGAACCTTTCGTTTCCTAACCACCATCCAATGAATCCGGCTACAATACATATTAAGTATCTTATATGTTTATTCTTTGTTATTTTGAATATGATATAAAAGTAAATGCTGCACCAAAATAGGGCTATTACAAACCATATTGGACCGTTAAAAAACTGCCGGTTATTGAAAATGTCAAGAATGCCGCCTGCACTTGTTATCAAAAGTTCAGGGGCAAAAACCTTAATTCCGTAATATGCAGCGCAGCCTAACAGATAGAAGAACAAAAAAGGCGTCAGAATTCCATTTGCTTTTTTTGCAAGGAAGATTTTTGGGCTGTTATATTCCTTGAAGAACATACCTGAAATCATTAGATATAGCGGTAATGTTGCTGCACCGCTTATCTCAACTCCACAGTGCCCAAAAACAAGAGCAATCATGCAGATGCCTTTTGCAAGGTCAATGAATTCAATTCTTTTGCTTGCCATAGAGTTATCTTCGGTATTTCAATAAACGGTAGAGGTACATTGAAAAATTGCCTGCGGGGCTTAAAACGTTGGTAATTGCAGAAAATAGACGAGGACACTTTTTTGCAGTCCTTACAAGAAACGAGTTGCTCTCAATTTCCCTTCCGGTCTCGTTAATATTCCTGGATTTTTCTTTTATGCTGTCGTGGAAGAAAAAGTAGCTTCTTATTCCAATATAATACATTCTGCCGCCTAATGACCTGATATATTTCTTTACGTTGTCATTTGACTCTGCAAATGTTGCTGTAGCAAGGTCTGTAAGCCTTTTGCCTGCTCGCAGAGTGCTATATACGGTATCTGGTGACTTGTACGATGTCATTGTCGTTGAAAGTGAAGTCTTGTTGTAGTGTATCAAGAGTATTGGCTGATATTGCGTACGCTTTGCATAATGTGTAAGTGCATGCACCCAGTCAACATCTTCTATGCGTTCGTGCTCGGCAAAGAAAATGCCATTTTCTATCATAAGCGACCTAAGAAAAACAAACTTCCATGGAGCATAGGGGATTGAGTTCCTCTGTATCTGCTCGTCTCCGGTCATAACCTCCCTGTGCGGGAAGTTGTGCTGTAATTTGTTGCTTTCAAATCCGGGATGCTGATATGCGCAATCTACAATCAATATCTCAAGTTTATTTGCTTTTAGGTGGTTGTATACTTGTGCTATACTTTCCTTATGGTAGTAGTCGTCCTGGTCTATGAATATTATATATCTGCCTTTTGCTGCTCTAACTCCCTTGTTGCGTGAACCGCCCTGCCTTATATTTCTTTCGTTTTCTATTACTTTTAGGTTTGGGTGTTTTAATTGTTCATCCTTGAGATAGGTGCGTGTATTGTCTGTGCTGCAGTCATCAACACAGACAACCTCATAGAGCGAACTGTCAAGAGGCTGATTCCAGATGCTGTCAAGGCATATTGGGAGGTCGTTGGTAACTCCATTGTAAACTGGTATTATAATGGAGAAAAACGGTTGTTCTGTCATATTACTTCAGTCTTTTCAGGTTTTTTCTGTGCTGTTCGTTGAATACATGGTTCAATATTTCATAGACAGCTGCCTGTGGTGTGGTCTCGTTCAGCACTTTTGTGTATCCCTTTTTGCCGGCGAGGCAGTCAATCTTTCTGTTGATTGTGTTTATTCCCTCTTCGTCAAGCTCGCGCTTTCGGGCAAGGATGGTTTCACTGTTTGCTGTGAGCAGTATGTTGTAGTCAAGCGACGGTATAAACAGCCTGCCCCACCAGTAGAGGAATTTGGGACTAAGGTATATTCTTGACCGGCGGCTGTCGCAGATTATGTCGGTGTAGTAGCGGTCAAATACAACTATGCGGGTTATGCGTGTGACTGATTTTACCTTTGCAAAGTATCCAACGATGTAGTCGGCAGAGTAGTAGCAGAGGCGCAGCAGGGAACTGAGTGTGCCGGTCTTTTTTCCGCGGTGAGGGTCGCTGTAGTTGCGGTCGACCTCCTTCTTTATGCCGGCAGAGTGGGCCACCTCGCCGAGGTTGCCGAACAGGGCGGGGCGGAAGTGGCAGTATTTGTGCGCTGTCTTGAATACCGGTGCAATGCGCTCAAGGATTGTGTCAATGACGGTGGTCTTTCCGCTGCCGTCAGGGCCAGTGAAGCCTATGCTGAAGCCTGTGCGTGAAAGCAGATAGTTTCCTATAAAAGTGTAAAGGAAATGGAACATGTCTGCAAATAGTCCTAATGGCCTGCGCTTGAGGTTGTTCCAGAATGCCCTGAGGAGCAGTCCCTTCCCACGCTTCTGCTCGCATTCAGCGGCTGAATTGCAACCGAGAACATGCATTATCTTGTTTTTTACAATCGCGGTGTCTTCAGCAGCATCCCTTGTCGCTTTGTACTTTTCGGGGTACTTGCTGCCTACGGCACTGTTGTAGAGTATCTTGTCAAGGAATTGGCACTCTACGCCAACGTAGTAGAGAAAACCGTTGAACTGTTTGTGCTCAAGGAACTCCTCCGCACTCATAAGCTGCACTCCCCATACCGATGTGTCGAAAAAGAAGTCCCACTGTATTATATCAGTACTCTCTTCTGTTGTCTTTGCGCATACATAGCTGATGAGGCGGTCACTGTTGAGGTAGGTGATGATTTTCCATCCGCTGCGGTCAATCAGTTCCACAAGCGCCCTCTTTATTTTCTTGTAGCTTTTGCGTGTTATTATTATGTCAATATCGCGGCTGTTGTTCTTTTCGGGCAATCCCTCAAAGTTGCGCAGAACTGCGTAATCGGCATTCTTGTTAAGAAAACCGATGATTTCTCTGATATGTTCTGTAGCGGCTGTCATTTTGGTTATTTTTCTCCCTTTTGTGATGCCATTTGCAAATACCAGCGTATGCTTGTTTCTGAGTCTGCTCTTAATGCAGTAAGAATGTGCGACCAAGTAAGATTTTGCAAACGCGTTTGCAAAATCTCAATATCACTTATTGTCATATAGAATTTACGGAAATAAGCAAGGTATCTCTTGCTGAATCCTTTGCCATAACGGAGAGTGAGTTCTGATGAAAGCTGCTCTATTATGCGTTTGCCATACTCTGCGCGTTCTTTGCCTTTCTGCTCCTCTTCAACAATTCTTTTGCCAACATTCCAATAAGTCTCTATCATGATGTTGCCGACCGACTCATAGGCTGTTTTTCGGCCTTTGTCAATAATAGAGCAGATGTCGGTAATAAAGACCTTGCTCACGTTATTGTTCGCTGGTAAATTGTTCTTTTCTTCCATATTGATTTATATATGTTCTGTAGCGGCTGTCATTTTGGTTATTTCTTCTTTAAGAAGTTGTGCTTGAACTTGTCAAAAATGTATCCGGGACGGTAATAAATTGATTTCAGAATCTCCCAAGCGCCCTTGAATATTTTCTTGCGTTTAAGGTAGAATACCCCATTGCGCAGGCTGTCTGCAGCTTTGGCATCATCTTTAAGTTTCTTGAGCTCTTTCTTTGTAAGCGAGTTGTAGAATTCAATGAATGTGAGTTCCTTTTCTCCCCGGCGGCGCAGCAGCAGATTGCGCTTGGTGTAGCGCATCTTTATTATCATGTTGAAATGATTTGATGAAAGTCCGTCAATCTTGCGGTAGTGATACAGTAACTTTGGAATTGTAATTATTGCCTTGCCATCTTTGTAAAAGTCGCTCATGCGCGTCCACATGTCAAGTTCTTCGCAAAAGTCATGATAGCGTGGTTTCCCATCAGGAAATCCATTGGTGCATATACCCCCGGCCCTTATTGCGTATTTCCTGTCAAACATAGTGTGTATTGGCAAGAAAATCAATTTATTCCGTTTGGCCTTTTCTATGAAATCCTCTTTGGACTTCTCGCCAAGGAAAGTGCCGCCGTTTATTTTTTTACTTTTTTCATCTATGAAGTCGTTCCAGCATGATACGCCAATCAAATCATTGTTATTTGTAATTGCTGAATATTCTTCTTCAACAAGTGTTGGCTCAAGGAGATCATCGGAGTCGATAAATAGAAAATATTCTGTTTTTGCATGCTTTATTGCGAAGCTTCTTGCTGTTGCTATGCCGCAGTTTTCATTGAAAGTGACAACTTCATACTGCCTTGGATGCAGTGCAAAGAATTCCTCTACCACAGCGAGGCTGTTATCTGTGCTGCAGTCATTGACAATAAGCAGGTAAAAATTCTGCATAGTTTGGGCAATGACACTCTCAAGTGTCTCTTTTATGTATTTTTCTGCATTATACATGCAGATGGCAAGGGTGAGGTCTGTCATGGAACTTATTTTAATTGTGCATTTATGTTATCACAATTATCTTCTTCTTTCTCGCTTTCATATATTTCGGGATTATAACGGTTCTTATAGAAGTATTTCACACAGGTCATGATCATCATAAGCGCCCATGCATACTGGATATTACCGCCAGCTCCGCCGCCAACGCCTGCGAATAGAAAGATTGTGCCAAGTGACCAGAAACTGTATGCGCACGAAAAATTCAACAGCATCGTAATTAGATAAAATACAAAGCCGTAGTCATCAAAAAGCGTTCTGTTGAACTTATCGGCAATGCCTGAGTCTATGCCGTATCCCAACCATGTTTCCTTTTTGGAGAAGTCTGCGGTCAAGGAATTCAATATCGGTGCAATGCGTACTGATGCAGAACCGTCAGTTTCCATAACATTTTTTTTGTCAAGCGTAGCTGTTGCCTCAATAGTGTCGGTGGCTCTGTCAAGAGCCTCAATGCCTGAAGCCTGTATAAGGCTGTAGCATAGAATTAGCGTGGGTATTATATAGTACCAGTTGTGCCAGCGTACAAAATAGAGCGAGAAGAGTATAAGGCAGACGTATGCAGTTCCGCTGCCCATTGTGAGCATCATCCACAGGAACATAAGTGTAATTCTCCTGTGTTCTTCACTGAACAGTTCTCTAAGGGTAAAAGGCCCTTCATCGCGCTTGTACTCACTGCACTTTATATATGCATAATAGAATACCAGCATAAAGCGCCCGAACGTGCTCGGCTCTCTGCACAAAGAGTTGCATCCAATGCCTCTATCCAGTGAATATAAATTTATGACAAGAAAGTTCTTTACACCAATGATTATAAAAGCCTGTTGCACAATGCAGACGATGAAATAAAGAGTTATAATCCATCTGCATATCATTATGAAATGATTGATGGAGAATACCTTCTCAATATTTACCAGATTATAGAAGGCCGCGTAGGAAAACAATATCAGTGCAGAGTACATGAGGGTAGACCATCGGAATGTTTCCGGATGGAAATCAGCTACAGTATATTGCCATATTAAATATATGCATCCGATAATTACTACCTTGGAGATTTTGAAACTGTAAAAGAAAGTTGGAACTAAAATGCATGCCATGCAAATAACTTTTGATATGCATATTCCTCCTAATCCGTCTATTGGTATATAATAGGTGCAGTATATTACAATGAATGCTGTTGTGAAAAGTGTTAAGCCAGAACTCCTTTTGAATATTTCAAACATGTTTCGTATGTTTAATTTTTCCCTATAATAAATCTGAATCTCTTGTTTATTATTTCAATTATGGCAACTTGAAGAAGAAGTGCAATTAAAAAGTATATAATAGTTCTGCCTCCATAGTAGCTTGTATAACCTAATACATTCTTGTCAATTATAATTGCCAGCTGGAGCAGTATACAGAAGTGGAAGGCCATAATGGTCAATGAGTTCTTGCCGCAATATGATAATGGCATTGATAATGGTTTAAAGCATTCCAAAGACCTGAACAGGGACAGGATGCCTGTGCTGACAACGATATTTGCCGCTATATGTGCGAGGATTTGAATTGAAAGGTATTGGCTGCTGAAAAAATTGAATGCGTAAAATGATACGGCAAGGAGCAGGATGCCTGCAATTGACAAGTAAATGTTTTTTGAATTAAATATTTGCTTGCCGTAGCGGCTGCTTATGGCATACGCAATGAAGATGTGAATAAATGCGTTGGAGCAGTCTGATAAAACGTTGAGCGGTGACTTTATTGCAAAATCTAATATTGAGTTCTTTGCTAAAGGTGTCAGCGAGTATTTGTTAAACAGGAAAATTATTGAAAATGAAATCGCAAGCAAGAATATTTTTGCAATAAGGTTTCTGTCCCTAAAATAGATAAACAGCATTTCTCCGCCTAAAAGTGCTGGCAAGAACCATAATGTGCCTATGCCTCTGAGTGTTACGGTTTTGTATATATCCCTTCCGAGCACTGAAAGATTATATTGTCCTAACATCACCATGACTGCGTCAAAACATATAAAAATGAGCGAGAGCCATAAAAAAGGCTTGACTAATCCTTCCTTTCTTTTGGACCAGTGACCGCGTATGGTCTTTTTATTTGACGACATGCCCCAAAGCCAGCCTACAACAAAGTAGAATGAAGGAGAGCGCACAATGAAATAGTTGTATTCAGTTGGCATCCATCCATTCTCAAAATGCAGAAAGAAGAGGCTCATTATCGACAGTCCCTTGACCATGTCAATAGACAAGCTTCTCTGTTTGTTCTGTATGCTTGTATTGCTCATCTGCGGAATTTATTGTAAATTGTAAAAATGAGAACGTATATCTTCATGGAGAATTTGGCAATCTGCTTGCCCATCCATGAATCGTTGCTGTAGCGGTCGATGAAGTAGCACCGCGACCTTCCCCAGGCCTTGAACCTCTTTGCAGGGTCGCCCTTTTCGCTTTTCACATGCCTGTGAATGGCCTGCGCTGTGGCAAGGTAATACATTTTTTTGCCGGCAATCTCCACTTGCCGCGAGAGAATTGCCTCCTCGCAATACAGAAAGACCTTCTCGTCAAAGAAATCAATCTGCTTAAGGAAGGCTGTTTTTATCATAAAGCAGCATCCGCCTACTTTGTGGCAGTAATGGCTTTCCTTGTAGTTGTCAATGAAATCGTATGCTTCGCTTTGCTGTTTTCTGCGCAGAATGTCCTTTATCCACCCGAAAGAACTGCGCCAGTTCCCATCCCGGTGCATGGGGCTTTGGTGTACGCCGTCCGCGCCTATTATGTCGCTTCCGCAGACAACAATCTCCTCGTCGCTCTGCATTTTCTCGGCGAGCCTCAGCAGATAGTCCTTTTGCGGGAACTCCATGTCGGGGTTTGCTATAAGCGCATATTTATGGCCTCTGTCTACGGCGTGGCGCAGACCTGTGTTATTGCCTGCGTTATATCCTTTGTTCTCGCTGTTGGCAATGAACGTGCTGCCGGTCTCCTTGCATAAAGCCTCCACAGTCCTGCGGTCGTCTTCACGCGAACAGTTGTCAACAACAATAATCTCTGTTTCAATGCCTTGCTGTTGCTGCAGGGATGCTATGCACTTGCGGCAGTCGGCGCTGCTGTTGTAGTTGAGTATGACAATTGCTATTTTCATTCGTTTCTTTTTAGACACAAGAACATAAGTACACAAATTTTATTTACACAATTTATGATATAGCCTGCGCCTGATGTTCCCGGTGAACCCGGCAATGCTGTTAAGTGCCGGGAACAGATGCCTGCCGCATGTGATGCGCAGGCTGCCTTTGTCGAATGCCGTGGCTCTGCCGCCTAAGCATACGATGCTGAACAGTTCCCTTGCCGACAGCTTTCTCATGAAGCTGGCCTCGTCAAACTCTGCGGCATTCAGCATGGGGGAAATATCAATGTCTTTCCGCAGTTTCAGTATCTCTTCTACGGCATTTTTGCCCCATTGCCAAAAATACCCTTTGAGTGGCACTGGACTGCCGGTAATTTCTTTGCACAGCCACTTTGCTGCCTCAATATTGTTGCGCGTAATATCGTTTTCCTTATATGCGCATCCTTCGGGGAATACCGGTACAATCCCGCTTTTATCCTTTCTGTAGCCTATGGTGCTGGGGTAGGGCGATGCCGAAAAGTAGTTCTCAATGAGCGTTGTCCCTTCCGTGCTGAGCTGCTCTGGGCGGTAGAAGGTTCTGTACGCTCCGCAACTGCTGCCAAGCACGTCTCTGCGCACTCCGTAATAGAAGAATAGGGTTTCGTTGCGACCTTCCTCCTTCAGTATGCTGTTCATCATCAGGCGTGTTGTTCCTAACCAACCCACATCAACCATTGCTGTCGCATCGCTGCCGAAGACACTCTCCTGTGCGAAATACTCGTTCAGGATTGTGCGCCTTTCTTTTGCGCGCTCTTCAAGAATGGGCAAATATCTGCTCTCTTTCCCGAAAATTGCGTTAAGGAAAAGCGTCTCTTCGTTTTTGTCTGTGATTCTGCCAAAGTTAAATGTTATGCCGCATTTGTCTGACAGTTCTTCGGCTGTTGTCCCCAAAGAGCTCAGCAGGGCGGCGACGCTTTTGCCAATTATTGTGTTCTTGTCCTGCACTGCCAAGAATTTTGCAGCAGTTGCGCCTTGCATATATGGCAGCAGCAGTGATTTTCGCGATACAAAGAGATATCGGAACCCAATTCCCTCATGCGGCAGTTCCTCGGCAATTCTTTGCAGTATATAACTGTCTCTTGACAGGAAATAGAGCCTTTTTATGCCCTGCTCCCTGCATCGTTCAAGTATCCAGTGAACATATGATATGTACGCCGGCGCTATGAAATCTGCTGCAAGTGATGCGCAGGCATTGCCGAACTTTATGCGTGCAGCGCGGCTGTAGCCGGCAAGCACAGAGCTCTCGCAGTGCAGACGCTCCGATGCCGGTTGTATGGCATTTGTCTCGGCGCTGTTGAACAGCGTATCCACCTTTATGCCTTTTACACCGTTCTTGCGCGCCATTTTGACATCGCTAACCGGATGGTCGCCAAAGTGCATCCATTTTGCAGGCTTCAGTTCCTCTCTCAGTATTCTGTACAGCGCGCCGTTTGACTTGCGTGCATTGTATTCGCATGAAACATAAACCTCTTCGTCTTTCCTGATGCAACCCTCTCTTTCAAGAACCCTTCTCAGGAATGCGCCCGGCATATACATGTCCGATATAAAGCAGATAGCGAAACCTTCTTCGCGCTTACGGTTTATGACCTCTCTTATTTCGGGGTTAGCAATCAGCTGTTCCGCCTCAACGCTCATTTCGGCATCTATTAGTTCTTTTTTGCCGTATTCACCGAAACTTTTTGCACTTTCAAGGCTGTATATATCATCAATTGTAACCTCTTTTCCAGGGGATAGCCTCCTTGCAGCGCCCTCTGCCTTCTTGCGCCATAGAAGAAAGTCCTCTCGCTTGGCCTCATCGCTTGGGTAAAGTCTGTGTGCGAGCAGGTAGAATATGTTCTCCGGCTTGCCGCACTTGCGTATAAGCGTTGTGTCGAATATGTCAAAGGAGGCGAGTTTCATAGTGCATGTTGTTCTGCGTACAGTTTGTCTGCTTTTGCCGAAATCTTATTTGCAATGTAATCAATGCCGCAATATTTGAACAGGAGCAAGCGGACCTTGTCAATCAGTGCAGAAATAATTATTACAATAATACCGAACAGGTACAGATAAAGCATATCCGGCATGTAACCTTGGAAACCATTCAGCAGGTCCACTATGTACACTCTCATAAGTCCCTGTTCATGTATAAGGTACGCAGCAAACACATGAGGGGCTATGAAATGAGTGTATTTTGCCAATATGCCTGAATTGGATACATTTAAACCTTTAAACCACATGAAGGTTGCTATGGACAGGGCGTATGTAACAAGTGAATTGTAATGAAGCTCTATTGTTCCGGAAAGGTAGAGGTTGCAAAGGTTGTATAGTACAAGCAATAGTATGGTTGCTATTCCCCAATATTTGAATTTTGGTGCATGCAACTTTAAATAACCTCCTGTAATAAACACTGTAATCATCCACAGCAATGAGAAACCATTGCCGAAGAGCTGTCCAAATGGAAAAAATGCAAACAGAGTTGAACTTATAAGCAACAGTGATGCAACAAGAATGCGATATTGTGTTTTTGTTATATTATTACAGAGCATGCATATAAATGGCGATAGCAGTATAACTGCAATATATTTATTTACAAACCAGTAAGTGAACTTTGTCGGTGCAAACGGCATGATTGATTTTGCAACATCTGCAATGCTCGCTTTTCCAAATGCATATAGTATTACTGTTATTGCAAACACATAAAATATTGTTTCCAAAACGGTGCGCAGCACTCTTGCGAACTTGAATTTTGATGTAATAAGGAAATATCCCGAAATAAGTACAAAGCAATTTACTGCATGAGGAGCAATTGTAACAGATGAATGGAAGGGTTCAAGTTCGCTCCTGCCGCCTACATGTCCAACCACAATAAACAGCATGCATAGTATACGCAGAATTTCAAGATTTGTTTGCCGTTGTCTTGCCATTTGTTATTTTTTGTTTGACTTTTTTATTCTGAGTATTGTCGCATAAATGTATGAAATGATATTCAGTGACAGGCCTGAAATCATGCATGCTTTTTGCTTTATGCCAGCCGGCTTCATTTTTTCTCTTTTTGAGAATCTGTATGCTTCATTCAGCATCAAGGAAATCTCTCTTGCC
The DNA here is from genome assembly GCA_017516885.1 of Bacteroidaceae bacterium. Lineage (GTDB taxonomy): Bacteria > Bacteroidota > Bacteroidia > Bacteroidales > Bacteroidaceae > HGM04593. The sequence continues at coordinate 12,100 of JAFXAR010000028.1, read as the reverse complement.
TCGTTGTCCTTATAATGCTTATAGTAATAATAGTCGCGGTAGCAATACATGAGATTTGTCAAAAATTCGTTATCAAGTTTCTTGAACACCTGATTATCTTGGTAGTTCTCTTTTGCAAAGTTGTATATTGCTTCAAGAGTTTTAAGAATATTGTACCTTTTGGCATCTTTAAGGTGCATAAGGCTTGATTCGTGCTGTCTGTAATAGTATCCCGCATTTACAAAGGATACTTTATCGCAATTTGCCAGCAGAGTTCTTTGGTCTATTTCATCTACAAATGACAGTTTGTCATGTTTCTTGTCTTTTGTTGTTATGTTCTTTATGTACAGCTCTTTGTCTGCGAGCAATCCGCTGACAGATATTGCAACCTCCCCAAGAAGCAGCTTGGTTGCTTCTTTTCCTGTTTGCACTGCATTATAATCAAATTTGTCTCCGGGTATTGAGATTCCGTTATATTCACCTTCCTTGTTGCACAAGTGGAGTGCTCCTAAAGTGATATTTGAACCGGTTGCCATTTTCCTGTTGTACATTTTTTCTATGTAGTCTTTGTCCAGGAAATCGTCAGCATCAAAAGTCATTATTAGGCCTGCCTGGGCGGCAAGTGCGGCATCCCTGCGGGGAAGTCTTGCGCCGCCGGAGTTTTGAGCTCTTTTTATTAGCCTTATGTTATTATGCTTGTTGCAGTAACTTTCTATAATCTCTGCGGTATTGTCCGCTGAACAGTCGTCAGCTATTATAAGTTCCCAGTCCTTGAATGTTTGGGAAATAATTGATTCAATGGCTGTGGCAATATATTCTGCGGCATTGTATGCCGGCATTATGATGGATATTGTTGGCATATTTGGATTATAATAGAATGCAGTCTTGTTTCATCTGTTGCCAATTAACTTGTTCTTGCATCTTTTTATAAATATAAGAACCGTTCTAATATGTTTGTTTGTTGCTGTAAGCAGCAGTCTTTCTATTGGCAGTGCTCTGTATCTTGTCCGTTTTATGTCGGACAAAAGCGTCTTATGATAGTTGCTGCCTATCCATTCCGGAATTTCGCTGGAATAGCCAAAGTGGTAGTCAAAAGTCATTATCCTCCTTCGTATCAGATGCTTTTCGTATGCTGCTTTGTGGCGGTCGGGCACGCTTTTCCACAGATAGTCATAAAACATCTCGTCATATTTGTCGTTCCTCTTAAACGTGTGCATTATACTTTCATCGTGCTGACGGTAATTGTATACATGGCATTCTGTTGCACAAACATCCGCTTCGTTGTTGAAAGCGATTCTTGTGCTTGCAATGACATCCTCTCCCATATTTATTTTGGATGGGATGTCAAAGATGTCGGGGGTGATTATTTTTCTTCGTATCAGCTTGCCCCACAGCCCGGCCTCCTTGCCAAGGAACATGTTCTCTCTGTGCTTTGCATAATGTATCCTTAGGCTGTTTGTGCAACTGTGATGTTTTTCATCTGCTGCATTGTATATCCCTTTGTATCTGCGAATATTGCCCAGTGCAATGTTGCTATCGGGGGTAATAATGGCGAGCAGTGTTTCCAGTGCTTCTTTCGGCAATGTGTCATCGCTGTCAACAAACATGACATACTCGCAATTGCTCGCCTCTTCAACACCGCGGGCACGAGCACGTGTAACTCCTGCATTCTCTTGATGGATAACGGTAATGCGCTGGTCTTTCTTTGCGTATTCATCGCATATTTTTCCTGCGTTGTCGGGCGTGCCGTCATCAACGAGTATCAGGCGGAAATTTGTGTACGTTTGTGCCAGAATGCTTTCAACGCATTCAGCGATGTATTTTTCCACCTTGAATATGGGGATTATTATTCCAATCTTGTGGTCCATATTCTAAAAATGTATTATATGGAAAGGCTTCTTGTATAGTTTTGAGGCTGCATATGGGAAATTGCTGTTGTACATGCTGCCTGTAATGAAGAGATATATCTCTTTTGCATTGGCAATCATGAAAAAGTCTGTCAGCGTCTTGTCATGTGCATCTGCTGCCAGGTTTGTGGCATTATCTACATGTTCAATATTTCCTTTAACCACATATGTGTATTCCAGGCGGTCTGCATATTCCAGGAAGGTGCTGCTGTCTGAGTTTACAAGTATATGGATGCCGGGGTGTCTATTGTGCAATTTCTCAATCTGTTCTATATTCCTTTTTATCAGCATCTCTCTTTCTTTTTCATTCAGATGCACTGAACTGCCGTTGGGCTCATTGAAGTCTCCAAGCAGTTCAAGGAAGCGGAACGAAGCGCTGATGTACTCCCTGCCAAGTATGTCAATGTGGCTTTGTATGAGATCAAGCAGTAATGGCGATGGTTTAAAGAGTGTGCTGAACAGCTGTGCAAAGTTATAGTTGTAAGAATATGCAGCATTTGTCCTTACATGAAATTCGCTGTAGTTTTTCTTGAACTCCTTTCTGAACCACTTTTCGTTTTGCCTTATCTCGTAATCGGTACCTGTCCTCATCTCTAAGCAGCATATGTCCGTGTCTCTCAGGTTATAGCAAAGTTCTTCGGGCTCAATTTCCCAATCCACTTCATTAGGAGCAAGATAGCGTGAAAGTTTGAAGGGCTTAGTGAAAAGAATCTTGAACTCAAGGCCCAGCTCTCTGCTTGTTTTGTAGATGGAGATGATGCTTCTTAGGCGGTCTGCAAATCCAAAAGCTCTTTTTTTGTTGTCATATATAACAACTACTCTTTTTTTGTTTGGCTTTTGTGCTGTAGAATTATTTGTATAACCCTCTTTCAGCCTTTCTTGCGAGAGTTTGTAGGCTTTGCATTCTTTCTTTGCGATATACCATTTGCCGTACCTGTTTGAAAGTAGCTTCCTTTTTAATACTTTTAGAAAATGCGGGACTTGCATGGATTGTACTTTAATAAGAATAGTTTATTTAACCTGCCAAGAATGTTTTTAGCAAGTTCAGTTTTGTGCTTAACTCCAGGAACGCAGGATATTCAATATTTTTTTTGTGTTGATTGCCGCAAATCGAATAATCTGGTTTGTATGAGAAAATATAATTCTGTCAATGAGCGGCAGTTTGAATCCGTACTCAGCCATATCCCTTTTCAGTTCCTTGTAAAATGCAGTTTCGCACATCCCCTTAACATTATATTTGTATCCCCAAACATTTTTCCAGCCGAGCAGTCTGCGCGTAATGGTGTATGGGATATATTCTTTTCTTGATTCATACGGAACTGCATTGATTTTCAGTTGATGCAGTTCTTGCTCGTATTCAATACTTGTCCTAAAGTTCTTTGCAACGCCATCTGTGTTTGCCCTATAATTATATATTGATTTGCCTGCCAATTTTATTTTTGGTCTGCCGCCGAATACTATACGGAGATTCATTATTATGTCTTCACTGAATGTAATATTCCTGGGTATGTCAAAAACGTACTCTGTAAGCAGTTCTTTCCGATATAATTTCCCCCATACGGCCAAGCACATGCTTTTGTCAAGCATCAGCATTTTTACAAATTCTTTAATGTCAACAGAATCACCTTGTGGTGCAAAATTATCGTCAATATGTGATATTACGATGTCTGTTTTTGAGTCCATGCAGCCAATGAATGTTTGCAGGCAGTCTGCTTCAATTGTATCGTCACTGTCAACAAACGTAATGAACTCGCAGTCGCTTGCCTCTTCAACGCCTCGCGCTCTTGCCCTGGTTACTCCTGCATTCTCTTGATGGATAACGGTAATGCGCTGGTCTTTCTCTGCGTATTCATCGCATATTTTGCCGGCATTGTCGGGCGTGCCGTCATCAACGAGTATCAGGCGGAAATTTGTGTATGTCTGCGTGAGAATGCTTTCAATACATTCTATAATGTATTTCTCAACCTTGTATACAGGGACGATAACACCAATCATGTGGTTTTCCTTTGCTTGTTTGTATTGGCATTAGCGATTTAAAAGATTATGCAATTTTCTAATGTTGATAGCAATGAATCTTACTGCTGCATTCTTGTAGAAAAATAGGATTCTGTCTAAACCGCATATTTGGTATCCTGTATCCAGAATATCCTTCCTAAGGCTTTTGTAGTAATTGGTTTGAAATATATCCTTAACGGAGTATTTGTATCCGCAGAACATTCTAAACCTGGCCAATCTTGTGTTTAATGTATCTTGTGCGTATGTGAGCCAAGCATCGTCAGGTACAATTTTTCTTAGGTTCTCATAGAATAGTTCCTCGCTGCCAATGCTTCTGCGGAATGTGTGCATGGCACTTTCATTGTGGATTCTGTAATTATAAATTTTTTTCGGGAGAATGATGACTTCTTTTGTGTTTGCAAACGAAATGTAAATGTTCATTAGCAGGTCTTCGCATATAACAATTTCTTTTGGGATGTTGAATGCCTCTTTATCAAAAAGTGTTCTCCTGAACAATTTTCCCCAAGGCGAGTTGCATATGCTTATGTCTCGCAGTAATAACTTTCTCCATTCTGTAGCGGAAATTCTTCCGTCTTTCAGAGGCACATGTTCGTCGGCTGCTATAATGACAATATTTGCATTGTCATTCATGTGAAAATGCATTTGTTCCAGTGCGTCTTCTGTAATTGTGTCATCACTATCCACAAACGTAATAAATTCACAATTGCTCGCCTCTTCAACACCTCGCGCTCTTGCGCGGGTTACTCCAGCATTCTCCTGGTGAATAACGGTTATGCGCGGGTCTTTTTGCGCGTATTCATCGCATATCTTGCCGGCGCTGTCGGGCGTGCCGTCATCAACGAGTATCAGGCGGAAATCCGTGTATGTCTGTGCAAGAATGCTTTCTATGCATTCAGTAACGTATTTCTCAACCTTGTATACTGGGACAATTACTCCAATAAGGCCTTCTTTCATTCTTTTGCTTGAGATTGCCATAAAGTGAATCTTTGTGTGATATTATTACAGGATGTTTCTTTCCGTTATTTAGTTGCGTACATAAGGATATAAGTTCAAGAAACGTTTTAGTTAGTCCAATAGTATTTTATTTGTTCTATTATTCCGGCAATTTTCCATTTTAACGTATATCGGGACTTGATCTTCTCTTTTCGCCATGGACTAATGGCCTTGTATCTTATAAATAACTCTTTATGAGGATGCGGGCAAGCTTTAACCCAGGGTTTAATACAACCGGTATAGTGCATGATTATTGGTGTGTTTCCTGCTAAATCCAGTTGTTTCCACTTGTTTTTATGCAAGAGGATATGTTCTTTGGGCAGGTAGAACAGTTCCTGATAGTTGTATTTGTACTCAAGAAACTTGACGCTGTCGCAAAGTATGTAATTTAGTGCGTCCTGGTCGGGATACAGGCAAATATCCGGATTCTGGTTTATAAATTCTATAAGTTTGCTCGCAATGTCATTCTCTCTCCAATAATCAAGATTTATTAAAAGTACACCAGAGTTGAAGTAATCTTTATATAATCCTAATCTGTTTTGGATAGTGATGTCATCGCTCTTTTGGTCTTCTATAACTCCGCACGCGTAGTCAGTAATGTTTGTATGCCAAATCTCTTTTAGGCTTGATGTTACAATAATGTCGCAGTCAAGATAAATTACTTTTTTATCATTTACTAATTGCGGTAACAAGAATCTGTAATAAATTGATATAGGGAAGCGGTTGCTTATTTTAAGACCATCAAACAGTTTGTCATTGATAGTTATAATATCAATTTTCTGTTTATATTTGTCTTGTAATTGCTTGAACTTCTCAATTGTCTCCGGGTTTAGTCCGTCTGTAAGGATATATATATTACACTCTTCCTCTTTGTTGTTTTCTAAAATAGATGTAATACAAACTCCACAAGGGAATGAGTATTTCTCATCCGTACAAAGTGCTATGTTCATAAAAATATGGTATGTTATCTATCAGTTATATTGCTTGGTACTTTTTTGTAATATTTGCATATGCAGAATAAATACCAGTAGCCAAGTCTCCCGGGCATATAATTGTGCAATTCCCAAACAAACTGCTTAATGTTGAATACGTGTCGTCTAAATAAACTCCAGGCATCAATGTGGATTCTCTTCTTGCATTCCTTATATAAGTTCCTCCTGGTTTTTCCAGAAGGCTGCGAGAAGATCTCTTTAAGCAGGATATTGCGGTAGTGGATGATTTTGGAGACTATATCATATTCATACAACAACCTGTTTGCTTTTGAGAACCTATACATCTCTTCTGTTATAGTTGTGAACGCCTTGATGAATTTTGTTGAACTCATTGTGCCAATGATAGACGTGTTGCGTACTTTGTACTTATATGTGATTTTGTCGATTACATATAAACTCTGTGCAGTACATGCTAACTTGAAACTCCAAAGGTTATCTTCGTGTGTTAGGCCTTCTTTGAAGTTTAATTTTTCTTTACGGATAAAATCCATACGGCATAGCTTGTTCCAAGCCATAATAAACCATTGGTCCTGCAAATATGCTTCCCTTACATTTTGTCCAAATAGTGCAGTCCCATTTTTTAATAATAAAGACGATATTGGTTTGTCAGAACCAATAACTTTGTAATTCCCAATTACAAAGTCATATTTTTTGTTGGTTAGCGGTGCTGCCAGGAGTTCAATGCAATCGGTAGTAATCTCGTCGTCACTGTCAAGGAAATATACATACTCGCCAGTCGCGGCATCAATTCCGGTATTTCGCGCGGCCGAGAGGCCACGGTTTTTGTCGTGGTGCAGCAGCGTGAACTGAATATTTCCGTTGTACCCGGCAATGAATCTCTCTATTATGCTGCAGCTGTTGTCGGTGGTGCAGTCGTTTACTATTATGCACTCAATTTCGCCATTGTAGGTCTGTGCTGCTACTGAACGCAGACAGTCTTCAATGTATTGCTCTACATTATAAACAGGAACTATTATTGAGATTTTCATTGTGCTGTGTCTGTATTATCTGTTCATGGGGAAGTCAAATTCAAATCCTTCCTGTCTTGCCCAGGTGAATATGGAGTCGGCCTGAGGAATATAATCCTTGAAGTTCCATTCATGGCCAAAGACTATAAGTTCGTTGGCTTGGATGTTGCCGGTATAATGTGCAATAAGGTTTTTGGTACTCCCATACCGTTGTGCAATCTGCTCAAGCCTGAAGTCTGTTTTTATAAAGTGTATGTTGTTTTCTGTGTCTAAAAGCCTGTTGTTCTTGTCCAATGTATTGCTTTGTTCACGTGACAGGTAATAGTTTGATTCGCGTTTTGCGGAGTTATATGACCAGTCGTCGCATGTGAGAAATCCTTTGCAGCCGAGTTTCTTGAGCTTCATGCAAGTGCTATGGTCGGCATGGAAGTAATGTATGCGCGGACACAAGTCTAGACAGATTTCAGAACCGATTGAGTCTATGACTTGCCTATAGAAACGTGCCATATCGTTCTTTACAGGTGATTCACTATTGCCATGGTAGCCGAACTTAAGCCATTTGCTGTTTGCAATGAGTTCTTTTGCATATTTACTGTTAACTTTGAAGTCATTTTGAACGTAAAGGCTTGCAACTATTCCGTACTTGTCGTGCCACTGTTTTAAAATGGACAATACTGGCTCATGGAATATGCTTTCATATTTGCCGTCGGAGAGATTGTGCATGCATTCATCAACATCATCTAATGAAAAATGCAGATATTTTCCTTGCGTGTGAAAAACTTGCATGTCATATTCCTTGTTACTGACGTGTGCATTATGCAGTAGCAAGCAAAATATAACCAGGAAGATAACATCTATAAATATATTTTTGCTATCCATTCTAAGCAATTGTATGCTGATTGGTTACTTTATTGTACAAAAGTCAATTTATCCGTGCCTTTCAGCCATGTTTCGTAGAATGAACTGTTTTTGCCGTATGAGTTGTCAAAGAAGATAATCTCCTTGCCTAACAGTACCGACAGTATTGCCACATGGAGGCGGGTGGTGTAGACTTTTCTGTACTGGCTTACGAATTCAATGCCTTTCCTTACCTGAAAAGGACGGAATATGCGGTCGGCGTAAATATCGGGAATCCTCTTCAGGCGGTATCTGCGGGAAATCAGTCTGTCAAGATGTTTTTTAGTCTTGAATTCTTTCTCCATTGTGGGCCAGTCTCCTGTGTGCAGCAGTTCACCAGTCTCTTTTATATATGAAGCAAAGTCATATTCACACAATTCTGGGTCGTTTCTTTTAAGGAACAGTGCTTTCTCAGTCTCTTCCTTTCTGTATTTATCGAGTGTTTTCTTTGAAATGCAGAATGCCATGTCGGGCACGAGGAGAAGGTTGCAGGCTAGGGCTTTTTTTAGATATTCAAGGCTTTTTGCATCTCTTGCACAAATATGCAGGTCTTTGTGCGAATTCATAATCATGGCATCCTCCTCAAAGGTTTTCTCTTCTTTGTAGAAGACTGTCTGCGGCAGTATTATAATACGGTTTTCGGGGTATGCCTTTATTACCGTTTGGCGGAACTCTTGATGCCTGCGCCATAGGTCGCCGAAATTTCCTCCGCCTTGCAGCAGAATTACTGTATCTTTTGGCAGTGGACGGTATTTGTATGTCTCAACCGATGCGGTGTAAAGGCACTTATATGGTAATGTTTTTAAGAACTGCCTTGTACCTTCCCAAATGAGCGTGTCGCCGATGTTGGTATAATAGGGAACATCGAGCAGAACATAGTTGCCGTTTATCAAATGCGACAGCCGCTCTTTTATTGTCCTTTGCAGGAGGGTTATCTTGTCTTCGGTGGTCATTTAAAGAATCGTTTTAAGCGCGAGTGTACCTTTTCTTTACGCATAATTGTTCTTATCCTGACATTTGCAAGGAACTTTTCAAATGCAGAATACTCTTTGTTGCTCTGGAAGAGCTTGGTGCTCATGAAATGTTTCATTTCAGGCTTTAGCCACTCGCTACCGTCGGTGCATGTACGGTTTCTGAGTTCGGTGTATGTTGGAGCATCAAGTTCAGGAATATCTCCTAACACTATGAAAGAATGTCCGTTATAGCAGTGGTGCTCTTTGCAATGCTTGCCGATAGCTTTGAATGGAATAGGTTTGCTAACGTCTTCAAAGATATTATGAGATGTATAAGAACGGTAGCATTGCGACATTATTCCAGTCCCTAAGTTCAAGCAAAATGACCAGTCTCCGGCGTAACAGAATTCTTTACGCTTCTGCTCAAAAATAGTCAATTTGTAGTCAAATAGCGGTGAATTGAATGTTTTCCATGTTTTTTCATATTCATCTCTCGGCAATGATGTAAGAATTGGCAGTTTCTCCGGGTCGCGTTCATCGCGTGCTATTGTAATGTGGCACACCGCACCCACATTGTCCATTGCAGCCTTTTTCATTTCGTCAATGTACGGTATCCATTCGTCCGATGGCGTTGCTTCTAATGTGAATGAACAGCCAGCATCTCTTACTTTTCTTATGTTTGCAAAAAAGCGCTCCAAAAGATTTTTTTTCTTCAGTTCCAAGTAATGATAGGAGAATTTAAAGAAAACTCTTTTGGTAAGTTCGGGCGGGAATGCTGCAATCTCGTCAAATCGCTTGTCTACGGTTGCGTTTGTTACAATCATCACATAATGTCCCTCTTCAAGCAAGGCTTTTGCGTATGCCGGCATTTCGGGTGGCAATAGTGTCTCGCCACCGCCGCACATGTTTATAAGGCATGTTCCTCCAAGTCTTTCGCGTGAAAGGGCCTTTCTCACATGCTCAGGACTGTATTTGAATTTTGGTAACTTAGAGTCAAATAGTCTATGCTGTGTAATGTAGCAGTAGTTGCAACGTAATGTACACCCTGTTACAGGTACATAGCAGTCAATATATCGCTTAATTGTATCCATTATTGCCTTTTGAGTTTGTTGTTAATGATATATTTTAGATAACTTCTGTCCGATTTGTTGAATACCACAAAAAGATTTATAATCAGTGAAACTGTTGCTACCAGTGCAATGATACCGAAGAAACTGAACCAGCCGTTGATTTGGAACGTGCTCTTTACTCCAATGCCCACTGTTACTGCAAATGTAAGGGCGCAGATTGCCTTGAACATGTATGGAAAAAATGTGTACCACTTCTGCCCAATGCATTTTGCTCCATATATCGGCGAGAACAGTGCGTTCCTTAACGCACCCTGCACGGCAGATGTTATGGCAATGGCCCAGATGCCCAAGTTTGTTGTGTTTAGCAGTATGAGTATTACAAGAGTGTTTGCGATTCCTGCAAAAAGAAGCACTAATGATGGCACTTTCAGTCTGTTTGCAGTTGCAAAAAGACCGAATACGGGATTGATGCTGCCGCCGAAAATCATGGGCGTTACGGTTATAATGGTCAGCCATTGCAGTTTTTCGGCATTTTCTCCAGGCAGCCACAGTTGGTAGAAACTGTCACTGAATACAATGAGTACTCCAATGGCAATTGAAACGAAAAGGCCGACAATCTTAATTGATTTCTGTACCAATGCATTAAGTTCTTCTTTTTTACCTTCGGCATAAAGGATGTTGAACTTCGGGTAGAATGAACCTGAAAGCGTTGCCAGGAATGTCAGTATAAGGGTGGGGGTCGCTTTTGAGAGTGAAAATTCACCCGTCGCTGCTGCACTTATGAAGATGTTTGTTATAAGCAGGTCAATCTGGTACAGCAGCAGGTTGCTCAATTGGTTGATAGAGTTCCAAATTCCGGACAGTGTTACCTCTTTGAGCTTGTCCCATGAAAAATATTTCTTTGGCTTGAAAGAAATTTCGGGCAGGAAGCGCCGCTTGAATGAGAAATTGTAGTATACACCTATAAAGGCAGAAATCAAGGCTGCAAAACTGATATATACTACAGAAGGCTTGAAGCAGATGAAGAGGAGCAGCGTGAGTGCCACGCGTACAAAGTTCTGTATCATCCCGCGCGAAGTGCTGACGTCCATCCTGTTCTTAATGATTGCTCCACATCCAAGAATTCCGGTGCTTAGGCCGAGCAGCATGGACAGTGCGGTAATTGCAAACATTAGCCTTACTTCTGTCAGCAGATGATTTGGAATATTCAGGATATAAGGCAGGTAGCATAGCGCAACAACAGCAAGCACGGTGAAAAATGCCGATAGGACAAGGTTTGCCACAAGCACGGAATTGTAGTATGTGCTGGCTCCTTCATGGTCGTTCTGATATATTTTCATTGTAATGAACCTGCCGGCCATTGAGCCTATGGCGGTTGTTATCACCGAAGTATACCCAATCATGTTGCCTATAAGGGGAATGAAACCGTATGCTTCCCTACCGACCTCTTTCACAAGATAGGGCGCAAGAAAGAATGATATTGCAAAGTTCATGCCGAACGACAGAGTATTGAATATCATGTTTCGTGCAAGCTGCTTGTTGTCTCCCATCTAAATAGTATTTAGTTTCTGTATTTTATCTATAATTCGGCATTCAACCTTGCTCTCCAGCAGATATTCCACTCCCTCTTCACAATGCGTGTCACTGCCTATGGCGTCGTAGAGGCCTTTCTCAAGCAGCCATTCGGCCTTTTTCTTTACGGCTTTGCCGTAAGCGCTGCATATTGAGGGAAGGTTCAGCTGGAATTTTATCCCTTCTTCATGCAGGGCGATATACTCTTCCTTGTCCATGTACATATAGCGCTCAGGGTGGGCGAGCAGGGGGTGCAGGCCTATGGATTTTATGCGCTTGAGCGTTTCGTGCAGGCGCATGGGGGCGGTGTAGTAAGATGTTTCTACCAGCAGATGGTTGCCTTTGCCGCCTATGGGGAGAAATAAATCGTTTATAGCGGGGGATTCTCCCTGCGGTTTGGAATGACAATCCTGCAACAGCTTGCGCAGATGGTTGTCAATCATGTATTCTGCGGCAAGATTCAGCTTTATTTTGCCCGAATATGCTGTCTGCAGTTCGTTGAAGCGCGCTCTCAGCATTTCCGGGGTATTGGGGACATCCTCCATTATGTGCGGGGTAAGCCACAGTTCCTTAACTCCGGCATTTTCGTATGCGGCGAGTATGTGCAGGGCTTCGTCCATGCTCTCAACGCCGTCATCTACTCCGGGGAGTATATGCGAGTGGTGGTCGGTGATGCCGTTAAGAATCCCGCTTTCGGCAATGGTTTTCTTTTTGCTGAATGGCCACATGTTTTTAAACTGAAAACTGAAAACT
>JAFXAR010000027.1 GCA_017516885.1 Bacteroidaceae bacterium | reverse complement strand
TTGGCAGCGGCTGCTGTTCTCTGCTGCGTATCTTGCGGAGGTTCTTCAACACCTGATTCCGGTTCATCAGGGCCAAGTGTTTCCGAAGCTGTAGACTTGGGTCTTAGTGTCAAATGGGCGCCTTACAATGTGGGAGCAACTTCTCCCGAAGAATTCGGCGACTATTTTGCATGGGGCGAAACAGATATAAAGGAGGATTATTCCGAAACAAATTGTGCAACATACAATAAGAAGATAAGTGACTTCGGCGGAAATGCCGAATATGATGTTGCTGCTGCCAAATGGGGCAATGGCTGGCGAATGCCTACACAAGCCGAGTTTGAAGAACTTGTGAATGAGTGTAAATGGGAGTGGTGCAAACAGAACGAAGTTAATGGCTACAAGGTTACAGGCAAGAATGGAAACAGTATATTTCTCCCTGCTGCCGGTTGGCGTGATGGTGAGCCCTTCTATCAGCAAGGACTCTACGGTTGCTACTGGGCTTCAACTTCTTCAGAGGTCAACTCCTCCAATGCGTATATTCTGTACTTCAGCGAAAGTTTCTACGGCGAGAATTGGCATAGCCGTTATGCCGGTCACAACGTGCGTCCGGTTGTTTCTAATAACGAAGAATAGACTCTATAGGCGCAGCGTGTCATTCCTCACGCAGGGTTCGGGATGATTATTCGCGGAAAAATCATTCCAAGTGCTCCTCATGCGAAGAGGAGCTGGCTTGCAACATAGTTGCAAGACTGAGGAGTAGATGAATAATATGCATGTGATGACTGCTCAACTCCTCCGTCTTCAAAACTCGCCGATGACAATAAAATAGTTATTGGCTCGTTCATTTATTCGCGGCCCGCACGGCATCACTACGCGATGCGGCGTGCGACCAACCGCTAATGAACTCGCCTATAACATAGAGTCATTGGCTCGTTTTGCTTTTCGCCACCCGCGTGGCATAAACTTCGTCTATGCTGCACGCGACCTATGGCTGCAAAACTCGCCGATAACAATAAATAGTCATTGGCTCGTTCATTTATTCGCGGCCCGCACGGCATCACTACGCGATGCGGCGTGCGACCAACCGCTAATGAACTCGCCTATAACAAAACTTCGTTTTGTTATTGAGGTGTGTGGAGAATGAGGGTTGTTGCGCCGAGGGTTATAATTGCTCCATCTTCAATGAGCAGGCGCTCGCGGTTGCCAAGAATGCGGTTCATTACGAATGTGCCGGTAACGCTTTGGTTGTCACGGATTGTGTATGTGAGTTCGCCCGAATAATCCCTTTTTACATTTATTATGCAGTGGCGGCGGTCCATACTGGGGTCGCTTGTCTCAATGGGGTGCGAAATTACTGTGCCCTTGTTATAGCGGCCGAGCATGTTGTCGCCTTCGCTAAGCGGAATAATCTGCTTGTAGCAGAATGTGTTCTCTATGACTGTCACATGGCCGAAATCTTCGGTCTGAATATCTTCATCGCCTTCGCCAATGCGTATTGTGAAACTCTTGCGGCAGTGCTGGCACTCAAATACAAGAGCCTGGCCTTGCTTGTAGCCGCTTGCATCGAAATCAATTGCGTGGTCGCATTTGGGACAGATTATTTTGCTCATGCCGGTGGAGAGTGGGGTTAGAGTCTGTTTAGTGTATTAGAATCCAAGCATCGGGGAATATGGCTTTTGCCTGTGAAAGTGCAGCATTTGCATCGGCATTGCTTCCGTGGCTGCTGAGCGCGATGCGGAAACGGCCGCTGCCTTCGACTACGCTGTAGCCTGCCTGCATCTTTGATGAGAGTTCCTCTATGGCAAGCTGTGCCTTTGCCTCGTTAGGGGTGCTGGCAACAATTATTGAATATGTGCTTTGGGCATTCTCTGCTTTTGGATGCACTGCAGTCTGTACTGCATCTGCACTCTGTTCTTTTGCCGTTTCGGCAGCCTTTTCCTCTGTGATTATGCTTTCGGTAACTGTGTCGGCTACAGGAGTAATCTCAAATGCGGGGATTGCTTCGCTTGCATCTTCAACAGCGGCAGCTGCAACAGTGCTCTGCTGTGTGCTCTTTGCTTTTGTCTCTTTAGCTGCAAATCCGGCGTGCATGGATGGTGCGTAAGCGTTGTCGCCAAGTGGCGCAACGAATACGAATGCCAGGATTATTGCCGCTGCTGCAGCTATGTATCGTCTTAGCTTGTGGCGCTTGATTACAATATCCTTCTTTTCGCAATCCTTGAGAAGCGGCATTGCAAGCGGCTCAAAACCGAAATTGTAAGGGTCGTCAATACCGTTCGGGGCGGGCGTGAATGATATTTCACTCTTTACATTCATGCTGAATGTGCCTATTTCGCCAAATGCAACTGTTCCCTTTGCCGACAGTGCACGGCGAAGTGACTGAATGTCGGCGCGAAGCGCCCTGCCTGCCTCTTCATAGGTAAGCTGGCCTTCATTGATGTACTCCGACAGCAGCAGGGCGTCGTCAACTGTTACTTGGGGATTGAAACCGAGTGTGCGGTGCGGTGGCATGAAAATGCCGTCGGCTGCATTGTATGATGCAGGAACGCTGTGTGCCAGAAAGGCACCCATGCCGGGGACTATTACGCAGTTGTTACGCGCAATAAGCCTTGTTGTATATGTAATCAAATTTTCCACGAAGCAAATTTAATAAAAAATATGCTTACATGTTTCTTTTTCATCAAAAAAATCATGGTGGCACATGGTTTTTGCAAATATTTTTATTTAGAAGCCGCGGATGCGCATTTTTTCGTATCTTCGCGGGAAATAATAAAGTTATGCCACAACAACGTAAAATAGAACTTCTTGCTCCGGCAAAGAATCTTGAGACCGGAATTGCTGCCATTGACCATGGTGCTGATGCGGTGTATATTGGAGCTGCGCAGTTCGGCGCACGCAAGGCTGCCGGAAATTCGGTAGAGGATATTTCCCGTTTGGCGGAATATGCGCATCTGTTTGGCGCTAAGGTGTATGTTACATTGAATACTATAATCTATGACAGCGAGGTGCAGGATGTTGAGAGGCTTGTGGCGGAATTGTATAATGCCGGAGCTGATGCTCTTATTGTTCAGGATATGGGTGTTGGTGGAATGAATATTCCGCCTATTCCACTGCATGCAAGTACGCAGATGGATAACCGCACGGTGGAGAAGGCGAGGTTTCTTGCCGGTGTTGGCTTCCCACGCATTGTGCTTGCGCGTGAACTGTCTCTGGAGCAGATAAAGGAAATACATGACGCTGTGCCCGATACCGAACTTGAGGTGTTTGTGCATGGTGCTCTGTGCGTGAGTTACAGCGGACAGTGCTATGCCTCGCAGCACTGTTTCGGACGCAGTGCAAACAGGGGCGAGTGTGCGCAGTTCTGCCGTCTGGCTTTTGACCTTGTTGATGCCGATGGCAATGTGGCGGCGCGTGGCAGGCATCTGCTGTCGCTCAAGGATATGAACCGCAGTGAGCATATTGAGGAGATGCTTGATGCCGGGGTAACGTCGTTCAAAATAGAGGGACGGCTTAAGGATGTCTCGTATGTGAAGAATGTGACGGCGTATTATCGTGCCAAGCTTGATGAGGTGATGGCGCGGCGCAAGGAGTATATACGCTCCTCTTATGGCTGCTGCACGCCGCAGTTTGTGCCGTCGCCCGATAAAAGCTTCAATCGCGGCTTTACCGATTACCTTCTTTATGGCAAAAGAGGGGATATGGCTTCGTTTGATACTCCAAAGTCAAAGGGAGAGTACATGGGCAGAGTGAAGTTTGTATCAAGGGACTATTTTACCGTAACCGGCGGAGTGTTCAACAATGGCGACGGTGCATGTTTCATTGCGCGTGACGGACGCTTGCAGGGCTTTCATATAAATAGGGTAGAGGGCAACCGTATATACCCGCAGGGCATGCCGGCTGTGGAGAGCGGCGATGAGCTTTTCAGGAATTATGACTGTGCCTTTGAGCGTCAGCTTTCAAGGCCTGATGCTCCGCGTAAAATTGCGCTTAATCTCTGCTTTTCAGAGAGCAGTGACGGTTTTGTGCTCAGTGGAAAGGATGAGGGCGGCGCTGAGTGCAGTGTGAAACTCACATTTGAGAAGCAGCCTGCACGCTCGCCGCAGCGCTCAAATATTGTTACCCAATTGCAAAAGTGGGGCGGCACTCCGTTTGCTGTCACAGGGGTTAATGTGGAAATGAGCGAGGAGTGGTTTGTGCCTTCGTCACTCCTGTCCGACTTGCGCCGTTCGCTATGTGATTCCCTGCTCGAAAAACATAAGGGAATGGTGGAAAGGACTGATATGAGACTAAATGAAAGCAGCGTTCCCTATCCGCTGGACGTGCTGGATTATAAAGGCAATGTGGCGAACGGCAAGGCTGCCGCGTTCTACCATGCTCACGGTGTTGTGAAGAGCGATGCTGCATACGAACTTGCTCCTGTTGACGGCGCTGTGCTGATGTTCTGCAAGCATTGCATAAAGTACAGCATGGGCTGGTGCACAAAGAACGGCAGCAAGCATGGCTTTAAAGAGCCGTTCTATTTAGTGTCGGGCGACGGCAAGCGCTTCCGCCTCTCTTTTGATTGCAGGAACTGCCAGATGCAGGTTATTGCAGAGAGGCAATAATCAGCTCCTTTCTGGCTGTAATATCAATTGCTGTTCCTTTGGCTGTCCTTTGCAGCCATGGCGGATGTAACGGCATTCTGATGCGTTACCCGCGTTCGTTGCGAAGGTCGCGCAGCAGCTCTTTCCTGTGCTTTTCTATGTATATGCTGCAGCGGGTGAAAACAAGCAGTGAAACTGCAAATATGGCTGTTGATGCTGTGTCGCGGAAAAGTGATGTGCCCAAGCATGCCATCATAATGAATGTGATAATTTGAAGCAGTATAAGTGTTGTCGCTTTCATGGTTGTTGTTTTTTGTCAGGTTCTTGAATTTGTACTCAATAGCTCTTATTGTGGTTGTTTAATTTTGGCCTAATTGTTAGAAACTGCCCTCTATTTGTTGAAATTCCAGTGGATGATTCTCCTTGCGCCGCCAATCTCCTTGCCGGCTGAGAGGGTAGCGCGTTCAATGCAGCGCTTCTTGCGGCAAAGCATAACAACCCCAATCTCATTGCTTTCCTTGCCTGTGTAATTGCTGTCAACGGTAATCTTGTAGCGGTTTATCAAGGCTATTCTTTCTCTTTCTTCAAGAAAGTCTCTAACAAACTCTTTTTCAATCCACTCTTTTGATATTGAGTATTTTACTGATATGCTGCGGTGGAATCCTTTCTTTCGGAATGTTCGGCATGAGAAATAGCTGCACCACTCAAGCGCTCCTTCCCATAATGCCTCTAATCTTTTTCTAATGTTTTCTGCTCTCCTGTTTTTCATGTCTGTCTGCTTTTTCTGTCTTAACTCTAAGTGCATAAATGCTCTCCAATATTTTGCCGGATGGTTTTTTTTTCTTACGTTTGTGCAATAATTTGTTTTCAGTATTATTCGGCTTGAGCTGTTAGCCATTTGTGACTGCAAATATAATTCAAATTTTCTTATTCGAGATGTTGGATTAGTCAAAAAATGCTATTTATACTCAGTCTAAACTACGCGGTTGTTTTTTATAAAAAGAGTAATAATTGATTTATGGACAGAAATATTAAAAAACGAGTGTCTGCTGTTTTAAAATACAAGCAGATGAATGTGAACAGAGCAAGCAAGTTTCTTGATATGCCGCAGCGTACACTGAACAGGCAGGTCAATGAGGACGGCAATATCAGCATGGAGCTGGTGTATGCAATTTTGAGCAACTTCCCAGAGATTTCAGCAGCATGGCTTATTTCGGGCGAAGGCAGCATGATTGCCGATGAATGCGTAATTCCTGAAGGTGCAGTGCCTTACTATAATGACTTGCCTGTGAGCGCGGGTCTGAAGGATGCATTTGACCCGGCAAGGGAAAATCCTACGGCCTACATATCGCTGCCTACAAAAATTGCCGATTTCTATTTTCCCGTATCGGGCAACTCTATGGAACCTGAAATTAACGATGGCGACATTGTGGGGGTGAATAAGGTTAGCCGCAACGAAGGCATTGTGCATGGTGATGTGTATATGATTGTGACAAATGATGCGCGCATGATTAAGCGTTGCTATCACGACAACAACGACCCTAATCTCATTTGGTGTGTGTCGCCCAATTATCCGTCGTTCCCAATAAACAAGAACGATGTGTGCGCGTTATTTAAAGTGGTGAACAGAATTGAGACATTCTAATAAACTATACCTATTATGAAAAGAAGTCTATTTTGCATGCTTATGGCATTTGCCATGACATTTTTGTTTGCATCTTTTGAGTTTGAGGCTTCGGCGCAGAGCAATAATAATGGTGCGGAGGATTTTTTGAGTGAATTGCGCAATGAGCTGATGGCCGAAAATGACATTTTAAATGTAAAGTCGGTTACACTTAAAGACAATGTTATTGTTGTTGATGCCGCAGCCAAGAGCGCGGATATACCGGCCGAACTGATATATGAGATTCTTGTTGCCTCAAAGAAGTATGCTGCCGATAATCAAACGGAAATGCCTGCTGACATGAAAGAGGGTGCGGAGGAGCTTGAATCAATGGGCGTGTCGTTCCGTTTTGTCATATCTGAATTTGACGGCGGAAAGAGATATGACGTTGATTACACGGTAGATGAATTCGCCGGTTTTTATATGTTCCAGAATATTGACGCCAATCCTCAGCAGATGATGGACATGCTCTCTTATCTTCCTTTTGAGAAGCTGATTGGCGTAATGAATACCATTGTCAAGGATAGCGGTATGCAGTTCGCGTGTGAGGAGGGTTTGCTTTACATGGTGATGACAATGAAGGAGGATGAGTTGTCGGTTCTCAGGCAAATGTATGATTATGACAAGGAGGGTTTTACCGGTGTTATAAAAAAGTCAATGTTTGCTTCGCTTGGCGATGACAAGGATTCTCAGTTTTTCCTGAATCTTGTTCATGAGAATGGATATAGATTAGCATTCAGGGCAACAAGTCCGGGCTGTGAACCTGTTAACATTGTACTTGAATAAGTTCAGACACTCTGCATTTCAATGCACGAAAAAAGAAAATAATTGCCTTTATTATGAAAATATGAGGCTGATGATAATAGGTTATTTTTGCACTGTGTTATTATCCGGTAGTTCAATTTAGAAGCTGTCAGCTTCATATTCGTTTCTACGCAGGATTTATGGTGTTTGTTTATATGAGTTGCGGATGGCCAGGCCATCCGCAACTTAATTTTTTTTTCAGGTAATAGGGCTGATATTGCCGGGATAAGGACTCAGTAGAAAAAAGGTATGGGTTAGCAAAATATTTGCGGTTGTAATAAAAAAAACAGACCACTCGTCGCTTCGCTCTGTCGTGATGAACAATTGCGCAATGATAAGCACAGGTAATTTCTTTAACCGGCACCGTTAAATTCCACAGCTTGAGCCTGTTTGATTTTTGGAAATAGTGCGAGGATTGTTTGACCGCTGGTTACACG
>JAFXAR010000026.1 GCA_017516885.1 Bacteroidaceae bacterium | reverse complement strand
TAAATTTCTAAAAAGTATTTTCTTATAGAAGCGAGTTTCGTCTATTTCGCCATTTTTTATATTCAAAAATGCCTGTTTCTTTCTTTTTTGCGGTTGCATAGCCCGCTATGCGCCCTTAAAAAATAAAAAAACATACTATTTTTGCTCTATAAAAAATTTGGCAATATAAATTCAAACAGCTTCTAAATTTCCAAGACGCGGTTTTACACATCAATACCAGTCGACATTGCTGCTGCCACTGCTGCGCTTGTCCCATTTGAGCGCATCGGCGAGCATCTGTGAGGTTGCACGGAAACTGAAGTTGAACGAGGTGTAAGGACTAAGCACTATTCCGCATGACATTTCAAAACAGTGCAAGTCGCGGGAGATATTCACTGTTGTCGTTGTCAGTTTCTTGAACTCAAAGTTATATCCCGAAGTGAAGTTTATGCGCCAGTTATCGGAAATGCCAATATTTCCCGAGAAGTTCATATTCTGAGTAAACTTATAAGGATAGCGCATAGTCTTCACATTTATCTTTGCTGCAGTGTTCTCGGCCATTGTGATACCGTAAGATACTGTAAAATTCCAAGGGAACTTGAATGGCATGTATCCGTCCTCGTCAACGTCGGCATTCTTCGCCTTCTTTGTCTTTGAGGCTTTCAGGGATTTGCTGTCGTTTTTCTGCTCGTTCTCCGGGCCGGTTTTCTTTTCGCCTCCCTCAGCATCCTCTTCGGAATCATCACCCCTGAACCAATTCGCAATCTTCTTTATAGTCTTGTTGTTGAACGTATATGATAGATTCTGGCTCATGCCCTGGAAACGTCCGAAGCGTCCATAGGACCACTCTGTACGCTCGCCCACTACAACCTGCCCGCGGTCATTGAACTCATAGGCATAGGTTGCCCACGTTGCATTGAAACTGAAGGTATAGTTCTTTGTGAGCTTCAGCCGCAGGCGCGTTGACAGATTGCTCCACGGCCTTGTCTTGGCCGCAAGATTATAGGAAAGCGTTGCACCAAGTTCATCAATTATGCTGACCTTTTTTATAGAATCGCTCTTGGTGCGCCACTTCATCTCCACATTGTTGCTTATGCTCATAGAGATGTTCCCGGTTTTTCCTTTTGACGGAATGCCGTAAAGAGAGCCCTGGTAAGGAGAATACTCCACAGTACGCGCCTCGCCGTCTTCATCGGTGTAGACGTATGTATCGTAATATCCGTAATGCCTTGCGCCGAAATCGGGAGCATAGGAGAACGAAATTGTGGGTTTGAACACATGGCGGACTGCCTGGATGCGGCTCTTCTTCATAAAACCTGCCGGCTGGTAGAAACCGTACAGTGTTGTATTTGCTGAAATTGAGAAATTATAGTTATAGACTCTGTGGAAGCCATGTACAGTGTCCCTTTCCACGGTATTTGTCTGTTCGTTCCAATCCTGGTTCACTTTCTTGAAGTACCAGCGTTCGGTGTAGTTAAAGTTTGGAGTAATGTTTATAAAGTCGAACAGCTGGAATGTGGCACTGATGGGGATATTGTGCTTTACACCATTGTTCCAGTCCTCAATGAGGTTCGATTTCAGCACCTTGTCCTCCTTGGTGCTTATGCTGTTGCTCATCTGTCCGCTGTAAGAGAGCGAAATTTTCTCATACCAGCGTTCATCTCCCATGCGCTTTTTGCGTTTGAACGGATATTTCTTCGACAACGATACGTTCAAGTTAGGCAACGTCAGCGAAAGAGTTGAATCCTGCATGTTCTGGGCAATATTCATTGTTGCAGAAATCGTAAGGCCGATATTAGGAAATGAGTGCGAATAGCTTACGCTTGACGTACGCACGCTCTGCGAATTCAGAACAGGATTATAGAGACTGCTCAAATTAGAGCGCTCATAGCTTGACGTGGCAAAGTTCACGCTTGCCGAGAAGTTTGTATTTGGGCGCACTTTAGGGTCCTGGCGGTGACTCCACTGAAGACGGAAGTTCTTTCCTACCGCATAATCGGGCAGGCCCTTTTCACCGTTCTTGGTAACAAGATAATTAAAGTTGATGCTTCCCGAATACTTATACCGGCGTGCATAAGTAGATGCCGCGCCTACACCCCATGAGCCTTTTGTAAAGATTTCTCCGGTCAGCCTCAAGTCAACCTTGTCGCTGATTGCAAAATAGTATCCTCCATCGCGCAGATAGAATCCGCGTTCAGTCTCATCGCCGAATGTGGGCATTATAATGCCCGATGAATAGCTGCTTGTAAAGGGGAAATATCCGAAAGGAAGCGCCAGCGGCAACGGAACATCCTCCACAACCATGTAGAGCGGACCTGAGACAACATCCTTCTTGGGGCGTACTTTTGCGCGGGTAAGCTGTATGTAAAAGTGAGGGTGCTCTGCATCGCAAGTGGTATATTTGCCATCCTGCGAATAGAACACGCCTGTTGAATCCTTCTTGGCCTTTCCGCCCATAATGAATCCGTCGCCCTGCTGGGTATATACATTGCTAATGAAACCCTTCTTGCTCTTGAAGTTGTAGCTTATTTTATCCGATTCGTACGGTGTACCGCCATCCATGAACACCGGCAGACCGTTGGCAACACCTGTTGTGTCAATGCTTCCCATTGCATGGACCACGCTGCTGTCCATGTTCATTGTTATAATGTCAGCAGTAAGCTCCACCTTGTCGTACCTTACTTTTCCTGCGCCGTAGAGGTATGCATTTCCCGAGCGCGACCACACCATTGAATCGCTGCTCTCGTAAAACACAGGAGCGTCAATGGCATCCTTTTTCGGTTCATTCTTTGATGCCAAAGAATCAGCCGGCTGAAGAGAATCCACAGCAATGGTATCCTGCAAAGCAACAAGCGCACTGCTCTCCATAAAGGAGCGCGCACCCGACCCGGCAGACACCGCAAGAACGGCAACTGCCCACAAAAGCACAGATAACAATATATTGACTGAACTGAATTTCATTTAATATGGCAACAAAAGAGCAGGCAAACAGACAAGCCTTCTTCGCAGTTTAGCGCAAAATTACGAAATAAAAAGGAGTATTTCTTATTTTTAAGATAAAAAAGCACTCTCTTTGCGCAGATTTATAGTTAAAAAGGGGTTCACATGAACATCCCAGCCCACTCTTGAACCTTGGCTGCCGAATTTTCAGAGATTTTACGCATGCTCTCGACCACCTGCTCAAAAGAGCGCGGCTGGTTCAAGAATTTAGTCTTTGAAAAAAACTTATCGGCAAAGCAGATTAGCTTTTCCTCTGCAGTTTCGGGTAAAAAATCCTCTGCCGGCAGATTCCATCCATTCTCCATGATTGCCTCTTTTGTAAGGCCTGTACCCGTGTGGCGTTCGCAAACACGGGCATGCCTCTCATATCCAAGCGAGCGCAAGAGTTCAGCGCCAAGATAGCCATGACAAAGGTACGCCTCTTTGCCAAAGCAGTGAATCCGCGGCGCATCTGTAAGGAAAATTCCAATATCATGCAGCATTGCAGCCTCATAAACAAAAGGCTCGTCAATGCCCAATTCGGGATGCTTGCGCGCCATTTCAAGAGCAAGGCCTGCCACCGCCTCAGCATGAATCATATAAATCTTTTTCAACTCGTTATCTTCGGGATAAAAACGGTCTATTATCTCTTGCACATTCATAATCAAGAATACATTTTTTATTTTTCAATAGCGAAGATAATACAATAATCCTTCACATGCAACAGGGAGCCTTGCACCCCTAAAAAATCAGATTAAGCTGCCAAATAATGGGTTTTGCAGTATTTATTAACATAAAAACATTCTTTAACATGTTATTATTGAATTTTATTATATATTTGCACATATATGCAAAAACAGAACAGCCCAAAATGACTGAGAGCATTCTTGACAAAGCCCGCGCATTGCCGCCGATAACCCTGCAGGAGATGTCGGGCATAAAACTCATGAACAGGACAGACACAAAATTTGTGGCTACCCTGGAGCAGCTCAATGCATTCCTCACAGCTGTAAAAGGCAAGTATTTCATTCAGGAGATAGACGGCAAGCGCATTGCCAGTTACCATACAACATATTTTGACACCGATGACTATCAGATGTACTGCATGCACCATGCCGGACGCTGTGTCAGGGAAAAGGTAAGAGTGCGCACATACCTTGACAGCAAGGACACTTTCCTTGAAGTCAAGAACAAGAACAACCATGGACGCACAAAAAAGAAACGCATAACCGTAGAAGGGGTGGATTCATTGCTGAGGGAGAGCGAAAATGTAGTTCCCTTCCTCGGCAAGCATGCGTGGTACAGGCTTGATGAGGTGTCGCCGGTAATAGAGAACTGGTTCAACCGCATAACATTGGTAAACTACGGCAAAACCGAGCGTCTTACAATAGACTTCAACCTGAAGTTCCACCACCTGAAGAGCGGCGGGCACGACAGCCTGCAGCGTGTGGCTATAATAGAATTGAAAAGGGACGGCAACGTGCCCTCTCCAGCGCTTGACATACTGCGCGACACGCGCATAAAGCGTTCGGGATTCAGCAAATACTGCATCGGAAGCGCTCTTACTCACAAAGGCCTCAAGCGCAACAACTTCAAGGAGAGACTGACAATGATACGAAAAATGGAAAACAAACAATAAAAAAAACAATAAGGATGAAACTTTTAACTACACTACTGCTATTCTGCATGACCATGTTTGCACAGGCACAGGAAAGCGCAGCAAAAGACGTTGCAACAGACAAGGGAACAATTACAGTGGCAGCCGCGCATGCAGCCGATGCACCGGCGCCTGCCAAAATTAAGAAAGCAAAACCAAGCAAGGAAAAGAGCAGCCTTTACCTTGACACTGAAGACGACGAAGATGACAATGCAAAGATGGCAAGAGGCATGAAGGAGAAGCGCCAGAGCGACGAGTTCATTGACATACCTCATGTAAAGGAACTCATTATTGCGTTCCTCATAAACCTTGCAGCCATAATGATTATAGTGCGCTGCCTCTACTATCCCAAATGCAAGCGTGGAGAGTTCTTCTTTACATATGTGCTCATAGCCATAAGCACCTTTATGCTCATATATGTCCTTGGCGACGTAAAGCTCAAGGCCGGCATTGCATTGGGCCTTTTTGCAATATTCAGCATCATACGCTACCGCACCGAGCAGGTTGCCATCAGGGAGATGACCTACCTGTTCATAATCATTGCACTGAGCGCCATAAACGGACTCACGGTAAGCGAACTGAGCATGGGCGAGGTGCTTATGATAAACTTGCTTTTCATCCTTTCAATATGGATTTGCGAGAGCAAAGTGCTCATAAGCCATTACTCGTACAAGGTTATAAAATATGACAACGTCAACCTCATTACGCCCGACAAGCGCGAGGAACTTATTGCCGACCTTGAAAAGCGCACAGGACTAAAGATTGAAAAGGTTGAAGTGGGCAGCATTGACTTCCTCAAGGATGCGGCAATTGTAAAAATGTACTATAAGAGCAATTCAGCAAACAATTCAGTAGATACAACTTTAAAAGCACCTGTAGATGAATACAAACTCAAGAACTAAGAAAAAACTGTTAAAGTATGCGCTATTGGCACTATTAGCCGCAGCGCCTCTGTTCAGCGCAAGCGCGCAGAGCGAAGATGACGAATTTGGAGTGTGGGCAACCTTTGAGGCGTCAAAGAAAATCAACAAGAAGTTTAAGCTTGACTTTGAAGCCGAACTGCGCACAATTGAAGGAGTGGGCGACATTGACCGCGTATCAATTGGCGCGGGCGCAAGCTACAAGCTCGCCAAATGGCTAAAGGCAAGTGCAGGGTATATATTTATGTACACCCACAGCCTTGACGAGAAAAAGATTAAGGAGGCATTTGACGAGGATAAAGGACTGTACGATTACAATGTCGACCATGACTACTGGACCGAGCGCCACCGCTTCCACCTCTCCCTATCGGGCGAATACAAGGTTGGACGCGTTGAGTTCTCGCTGCGTGAGCGTTTGCAGTACACCCGCACAAATTCTGCCACAACCGACGAGACAAAGTACCGCTGGCAGCAGAATTTTGACGACGAGGGCAACGAGCTCCCCTCAACATTGGGAACAGAGAAAGAGCCCGACTATAAGAAAACAAAGGAGAACACCACCCTGCGCTCGCGCCTGAACGTAAAATGGGATATTCCCAAATGCAAAATAAACCCATTTGCATCGGTTGAGCTCTACACCCGCCTCGACGAGTGGAAAGGATGCGACAAGCTCCGCTACCGCATAGGCGCAAGCTACAAGATAAACAAGGACAATTCAGTATCCCTGTTCTATCTCTATCAGGATGCAAACGATGACGATGAGCCAAAGGGGCATGCTGTAGGCATTGGCTATTCAATTGACCTTTAAGAAAGAAGACGCATGAAAAGAATTATAATGGCACTGCTTGTTCTCACCGCAACCCTGCCGGCTGCAGCCCAGCACATGCAGATAGAGACAAACAGCGGAGAAAACGAGGTTATAGAGCTCAAAAACCTCAAGCAGATAACCTTCAACGGCACAATCGTAAACATTGAGCAAACAGACGGCACGTCAAGCAGCGCTTCAATGGGGAGCATCAGCCGCATATATTTCGGGGATTTCACAGACATTGAACCCACTATAGCCCGGGCAGAAAGCATTATAGCATATATTTCGGGTAACACAATTGCTGTAAACTGCAAGGCCGGCACAACCGTTACGGTATATAATATGCTGGGCCGGCAGCTGCTGGCTGAACGCATTGGCACAGAAGGAGGAGAGATTAACATTGCAGGCCTGCCCCAAGGCATATATATTTTAAAGGCCGATGAAAAAACCGCTAAATTTATAAAAAGATGAGAAGGACAATATTTGCAACAGCATGCCTGCTCATCGCAACAGCAATGCAGGCACAGGTGCTATATGTAAACAACAGCAACGGCACCTATCAGGCAATTGACACGCAAAAGGCCGGCGACATCACATTTAACGAAGAGCAAAGGCTTATAAAAATTGAGATGCAGGACGGCGCAACAAGCCAATTCGCTACAGACGCTATCAAAAACATTGCCTCCACAACAGGCAATGAGAAAGAACTGGTTTACGACCTCAACCCCATTGTCAATTTCAGTGCCGGAGATGCGAACAGCTACAACGAAGTAGTGGAAACCATAATAACCGATGAACTTGATGACGAATCGGGCGACTTTGTTGAGAACTTCGATACAGAAAGAACCATTACCATTACATTCAGCGAAGGCAGTGTAAAGACCAGTTCCCTCCCCGAGCACATTACTGCAACAATCAATGGCGGACACATTGTAATAAATTCAGAGCGCAGCAAGATGGCCTACATGCTAACAGGAACAAGCAGCAACGGCTCGCTCAAGATTTACAGCGCCAAGAAGTTCAAGATAATGACACGAAACCTTAACCTGACAAACCCTGCAGGCCCGGCAATAAACATACAGAGCGGCAAGACAGTATACTTCACCCTGCTCACTAACAGCAACAGCACATTGTGCGACGGCGCTGTGTACGGCGCTCCGGCAATTGCAGCAAACGGCACAGAGGAGGACCAGAAAGGCACACTCTTCAGCGAAGGCCAGATTATCTTCAACGGCATTGGAACATTGAACGTAAAAAGCCTTGGAGGGCACGGAATATGCAGCGATGACTATATCAGAATACGCAGCGGCAACATTAACATCCTTCAGGCAGCAAAGGACGGATTCCGCACAAAGGAGAAGTTCATAGTAGCACGCACAGAGGCCGCATCACCGGTCATCACAGTAAACGCCACCAACAACGGCATTGACTGCAGCGAAGGCACTCTCACCATTGATGCGGGCAAAATAGAAATAACATCGGGCAGCGAAGCCATAAAGGTTGTTTACGAAGAGCCCGTCCCCGACCCGCTTGTAGTGCCCGACGCCAACATTAACGGCGGATACATAAAGATAAATACAACAGGCGAAAAGAGTTCCGCAATAAAAACCACAGGCAACTACACGCAGACAGGCGGCATTATTCACGCCACAGCTGCGGGCAACGGTTCAAAGATAATAAACAGTGACGGCTCTGTAGCAATCAAGAATGGAAAGGTAACCGGATTCGCCAACGGAACAGTTGCAGCAGACACCACATCAGCTGGTGGCATAAAATGCAACGGCAACTTTGAAGCAACCGGCGGAACTATTGCCATTGAGTGCAACGGAAGAGGTTCAAAGGGCATCAACTGCGATGGCAATGTAACTGTTTCCGGAGGAGAGATTACCCTTATTGCCACAGGCGAAAACTACACCGACATTGCCGATGACAAGAAGAGCCGTGCAATAACTGCAGACAGCGTAACTGTCAGCGGCGGGAAAGTAGTGGCTAAAGCCTACGACAATGCAATTTCAGCTGTTACAAGCATAAAAGTAACAGACGGAACAGTTAATGCATACAGCGAAACAAGTGACGCATTGAACCTTGAAGCCGAACAGACCGGCGGCTGGCTGCTGACAAAATAACCGGCAGAACGCCTTGACACATAAAAAAATCAGCGCCGGCGGCGCTGATTTTTTTATATGCTATAATTTACTCTTCCTTTATCAGGTTAAACTTTGTTGAGATTTCCTTCTGTTCAATCGCCTGGCGCACATTGAATCTCTTCTTTTGTGTTATATATCCAGCCTTTTCACAAGTAATCTCAATTTGCACATCACCTGAATTATTGAATGTCAGCCCTTTGATGTCAAATGACTCGGTTGTTTCATAAGGTGTGCTTCCCACATAATTCTGATTTGTGTTCTTTACATCCGAAGTAGAAGAAACAACCCTTAAAGAGACATCCGCACCCTTAGGAGAAGAATCAACATACCAACGTATTATTGTATTCTCCAAAGCAGTATCACCCTTTCCCGAAACAACCTTGTTGCTTTCTTGGGCTGCATTATCTGCCCTCTTTAGGAAAAATGCAATTCTATCCCAGTCAAAATCATCCAATGCATTCTCAAAAGCCTCATTCAGACTGCTCGCCGCCAAATCATAGTTCCTTGGACTGCCATTCACGTTAGCACGGCCTACGACTTCCACATTCGGGTATACAAGATTATTATCGCTATCGTGAACCTCAATATTCATATATACAGTACTGCTCCATCCAAGGCCCGACAGATAACTCACATGAAATTCGCTTATGGAAACAGTGAGCATGTAATCAGTCCTTATATCTGCATCAAGGTTAAATCCCATTGTACGCATATATCGTCTCATACTCTCCGATGTAAAGGATGCGACATCTGGAGAAACATTCATTGCTGGTTTGCTGACAGCGCTGGCATCGTATTTTTTCAGAATAGCCTTGGATGCGCGTGCATCCTTTACATTCAGCCTTATACCATAGTCCATTCCCACATACTTATTCTTGTGCGCCTGCTTTGTCAAATTCAAATACAGAACAGGTGTCTGCACCTGCTCTTTTACAACTGGTTTCAGAATGCCACAAGAAGTTGCCAAAAGAACAGACATCAAGGCAAAAAAACTTAAAATTCGCATCATTATATTTCTTATTTATTGGTTTTCAACTTAATAACTTTACCAGTCACAGTAGTCTTGTAAACAACCACATCCTTCCTTACTTCTTCTACATTGGTAGAAACTGTTGGTTCTATGATTCCGTCTGCACCATACTGCTGAACCATATTTATAGCACGGTATATGGCCATTCTGCGAGACAGTTCATCAGGCGTCATTATGCCAACACCAATCCGGCCATTAACGTCTCTTGACAGATAGCCAAGTTTCATAACACCCCTATACTTATCGTACAGCCACGAATTATTGACAACTTTGTATGAAAGATAGAATTCTTCCGTCTCATCAGTCATCTCAATTTTTCTTTTTCCATAATTACACGTTACTGAGGCTTCCGCTGTTACCGTGTTGAGAATCTGATAATCTGAACGGGTGAGATTCAATTCATCAAGGCCAACTGTATTTACTGTATTTACAGATTGAGGTATAACGCTAACGGGCTTTGCTCCGCCGCATGAAGACAAGAATACCAATATAAATAGCATTGGCAAGCCCCAAAAAGCAATTGACTTAACATTTTTCATAGCTTCATAATTTTAAATTATTAAATATCAAACAATGACAGTCCAACAATTCCGAAATGAGACAATAAAAAAACGTGGACTATCACTTTATCTGTCTCTGAGGTATCGCCAAACACCTTACTACCAAACAAGTAAAAGCCCACGCCAAACGGCATGAGCATTAACTTTTACTCTTGGTAGTTTCATTAAAAATTTGGCGATTTTCAGAAACAAGAATAAAGCTAACGCTTTTTTATCATATGTCTTTTATATCATATTTACATAGGCATATTCTTTATTGATTCAACTAATAAATATTCTAATAGAATGTATTACGGATGAACGAATGTACCAATCTCCTCTCCTGCCAGAACCTTCTTCAGGTTACCTACGACATCCATATTAAAAACATATATGGGCAGATTATTCTCGCGGCACATTGCTGTTGCTGTAATATCCATTACCTTTAACCCGCGGGAAATCACCTCGTCGTATGTAATGTCCTGGAACTTAACAGCAGTGGGGTCCTTTTCCGGGTCGGCTGTGTATATGCCGTCAACACGCGTGCCCTTAAGCATAACATCGGCCTCAATCTCAATACCGCGGAGCGATGAGCCTGTATCGGTTGTAAAATAGGGACTTCCGGTTCCGGCTGCCATTATAACAACCATACCCTGCTCCATTGCCTCTATAGCCTTCCATTTTGTATAGAATTCCCCAACAGGCTCCATGCGGATTGCCGTAAGCACCTTGTTTGGAACACCGGCCGCACCAAGCGCCGAACTGAGTGCAAGACTGTTTATAACAGTAGCCATCATGCCCATCTGGTCGCCCTTTACACGGTCAAAGCCCTTTCCTGCGCCTGTCAGACCACGGAAAATATTACCGCCGCCAATTACAATGCCAATCTGAACGCCCATCTCTGCAACCTCCTTAATCTGAGCAGCATACTCATTAAGGCGCTTAACATCAATACCATATCCCTGCTCTCCCATAAGGCTCTCGCCGCTGAGCTTTAATAGAATTCTCTTAAACTTTGCCATATTAGAAATTGTTATTATGTTTCTTTTGTAAAAATAGAACAAATTCTTAAAATATGCTATAAATAGTGCCAAAAGATTGATGTTTTTAATTTTTGCTTAAGAGCTTCTGAAACTTTAATGTACCTTTGCAATGATAATTTACAAACAGAATATGAAATTCTTCAGAAACCCCAATGTAACTATAGCTGTTTTTGCTGTGTACACGGCAGCAATGTACGCGATATTCATGCCCAAGAACAACGAAGTGTCCGTCACAGAAAAATGGATAACAGCCGGCGTCTCAATAGCAGTCCTTGCCTTGCTATGGGTTCTCTTGCGCAAACGTGAGAAGCTGCGCCGCGAACGCGAAAAGGAGATGCAGGCCCTAAAGGAAGAGAGGAGAAACAAAATTGCCGAAAATACTGGAGAACAGCCTGTAAAAAAAGATAAATAACAACTACAGCAGCATCTCAACCTCTTTGAAAGCGTAACGCGACAGCGTTCCGTCACTGCGGCGCAACTGCAGATGCCCGCTTGGCTCTACGCCTTCTATAACAGCGGCAAAACAGCCCGAACTATCAACAAACATACGTTGCTCGCCAATGCCGAGCAGCAGTTCCTTATATTCAGCGGCAACAGCATTTGCATCAGCCAGCATCATGCCGTAGTAATACTCAAATGCCTCAAGCACCCTGTCCATTACCTCTTTAACCGGGAAAGGACTACCAAGCAGCATTCTCATTGACACCGGCACTCTGTCCATTTCAGGAAAGTTCACCTGATTAACATTGAGCCCTATGCCTATGACTGCCTGCTCAACAAATCGGCCCGAAAAGTCCAATTCCATAAGAATACCGGCCAGTTTCCTGTTGCCGGCATAAATGTCGTTTGGCCATTTAAGCCTTGTATCAATTCCGTAACGCCCCATTGCAGAATGCAGCGACAACGCCACCGCCTGGGAGAACAGAAACTGACGTGAGACCTCAAGCCGAGAACCCGGACGCGCAACGATGCTCAGCAGAAGATTCTCTCCCCGCTGCGATTGCCAGCAGTTTCCGCGCTGCCCTCGCCCGGCAGTCTGATACTCGGCAACAACCGCTACAAAATCCTTGCCGGCAGCCTCATTCCACAGCCTTACAGCCTCGTCACGCGCATAGCGGCTGGTTGAATCGGCCACATCAAGATATTCCATATAGAAATTACAGGCCATACTTTACACGGATTTTTTTAGGGAGTTTCTTAAGTACCTCAATATAAGAATGGTCAACAAGAGAGCAGAAAAGCTCATCGGACAGCGCAGCAATGTCCAGCTGATTCCAATAACGCTTGTTCATGTGCCATGCCGGTTCAATTTGCGGATACCTGTCGCGCAGTTCAATGGCATAATCGGCATCGCACTTCACGCAGAACCACTTGGTGTTATCAAGGTCGCATATAGCAAAAATCTTGTTCTCAACCCTGAATGCCAATGTCGTTTCGTCAAAAGGGAAATCCTCTGTAGCATTCTCCTTGCTAAGGCAATATATGCGTGCATCCTCAATATTCATAACTGCTGCAATTTATAGAAGTTGTTTTAGATTTACCAAACAGGAGAGAAGGCATCAACAATATGCTCAATGCGGTACGGTTCACATTTTCCTATGACTGTTATTATATCAAAGCGGAAATCTATGTCAACCTTATTCCTTAATATATATGCCTGAGCCGCAGAGATTAGCATCTCAATCTTGCTGTCGGTAACAGCCTCATAGGCATTTCCGTAATGTTCGCTTGCACGCGTCTTTACCTCAACGAACACAAGCACATTATGCTCCTTGGCTATAATGTCAATCTCCTTGTGTCCCGAACGCCAGTTATGGTACAGCACAGCATATCCCTTGTCGAGAAGGTAACGCGATGCCAGCAGTTCACCCTTTGCACCCAAAAGATTGTGTTCAGCCATAAAGCAAATGATATTCTGTCTATTTCACAGGCGAAGATAGTGCAAGAATACAGCAAAAGCAAACAGGGAACAACTTAAATTTATAAAAATTATTTCCTAATGAGAACCATTTGTTCCGCCATTATTTGCAATGGAAAATGCCAGTTTCCCTCAAATAAACATTTAGAAGTTTGCATTTCGCCACAATATAAGTTATTTTTGCAGTATAATCGCTGACTAAACAAGAGCATAATCACATGAGCGCAAGAAAGCAGAAGATGCCCAAAGCAACAACAGCACGCACCCAGCCGGTGCGACATTCACGCATTGTGTGCCTTGTCAGTGAGGAGGAGATGAGAATTATTGACGAATACCTCAAGAAGTACCGCATCACCAACAAGAGCAACTGGATGCGTGAAACGCTCCTCTCATTCATCTACAAGAATCTTGACGAGGACTATCCGACACTCTTTGGCGAGCATGACATGCGCCGTTAATCCCATGACCGATACCGAATACATGAAGCAGGCGCTTGTTGAAGCGCAGAAGGCATTTGACGAAGACGAAGTGCCCATTGGGGCCGTAATCGTTTGCAAAGGCAGAATAATTGCGCGTGCCCATAATCTAACAGAGATGCTCAACGACGTTACCGCCCATGCCGAAATGCAGGCAATAACAGCTGCGGCTGCGAATATTGGCGGAAAGTACCTGAACGAATGCACTCTTTATGTAACAGTAGAGCCATGCCCCATGTGCGCAGGAGCAATAGCATGGGCACAGTTAGGCCGTCTTGTTTACGGCGCAAGCGACGAGAAGCGAGGCTATAGGCGATATGCCCCCAATGTGCTTCATCCTAAAACCGAAGTTACAGACGGTATCTGCGCCGAGGAATCAACAGCGCTCATGAAGAGATTCTTTGCAGGGAAAAGATAACGTCCTAATCCTTTATCTCCTCATAGTCAACATACTCCCCCTCATCCTCACTGAAGATTTTCTTCCTTTCGCCTTCCTTTACGTTGCCATGCCCAGGCGCCCGGCGCCCGGCGCGGCTATCCTTCCCGCGGCGGCCATTATCTCCACCGCCCCATGAGGTGTTGTAATAGAAAGTTCTGCTGCTACTGCGCTTTATGCCAAACCATGAAAGAACCTTGAACACCAGCGACAATATAATGGTAGGGATAGCAAGCAGTATAAAGAGTATTATAAATAGTACAAGAAAAATATACAGAATCATAGTTTATTATTAGCCGTTAAAAAAACAAATAGGGCAAACAAGCGAAACACAAGTTTACCTTAACAACAAATAGCAGTTGCAAAGGTTTGGAATCAGTAGAGTGCTCCCAATCGCAAAAGCACAAACGCCCGCAAGGAATATGAGTTACACCTTAGTGCCTCTCAGATGAAGCGCTACAGAAAGGAAAAGATACCACGAAATTATTGCCACTGGAGCAAGAACTCCCAACAGGAACATAGGCAACGAACAGATAATGAATATATATCTTATTCTGTTGCTTCTCCAGCTAAGGTTCTTGAATTTCATGGAGAACATTGGAATCTCAGAAACCAACAGATACGAGAACAGCAGTATTAGCGCCAATACAAGCAGCCAGCCATGGTTCAGTTCCTTAAGCCATTCGCCTCCTCCGGTTACCAAGGACGACCAGAAAAGAGCGTTTGCAGGAGTTGGCAAGCCAATGAACGTAGTTGTCTGGCGCTTGTCAATATTGAATTTAGCAAGCCTGCATGCCGAAAATACAGCAACCAGGAACGCCATATATGGCAACAGGAACATAACCTCCGACATATACTTTGGGTAAAGCATTTCATTCTGCAAGAATGAGAACACAATTGTGGCAGGAGCAATGCCAAAGGTTATATCATCGGCAAGCGAATCCATCTGCACTCCAAGAGGAGAGGAGACGCCAAGAATGCGCGCAACCATTCCGTCAAAGAAGTCAAACACCGCACCGGCGACAATAAATGCCATTGCCAGTCCGAATTCACATCTATAAGCCATTACACAAGCTATGCAACCCGAAAAAAGATTGCAGCAAGTGATTGCGTTCGGTATATGCTTCTTTATGCCCATTCTTATTACAGATTTGCCACAACAGTTTCGTTGCCCACGGTCTTTTGGTTCAGTTCAACTTTAATATCAGCATCCAAAGGCAGGTAGAGGTCGACACGCGAACCAAACTTAATAAAGCCAAGATGCTGGTCAATAAAACACTCCTCTCCCGGAGATGCGTATG
The DNA here is from genome assembly GCA_017516885.1 of Bacteroidaceae bacterium. Lineage (GTDB taxonomy): Bacteria > Bacteroidota > Bacteroidia > Bacteroidales > Bacteroidaceae > HGM04593. The sequence continues at coordinate 118,123 of JAFXAR010000026.1, read as the reverse complement.
TTACAATGCGGCGTGCCATGGCGCCTGCTATCTGACGGATAAGAATCTCACGTCCGTCTTCCATTTTCACAACAACAAGCGAACGCTCATTCTCGGTACTTGCCTTAGGCAGCCAAGCCTTGTGAAATTTTCCTTTCTGGTGCTCCACGCGGGTTATTACACCGTCAACCGGATACCAGTTTGCATGCACATTCAACGGACTCATGAAAATAGAGACCTGCATCCTTTCGTCCTTGAAATGGTCGGGTTCAAACACCTTTTCAATGACAACAACCCTGCCATCGGCCGGAGCAACAACAACATTCTCCACATCACCGGGGAATATTCTCTTTGGACTGCGGAAGAAGTTGACCATAAGAAGGAAAGTCAGTACAGTCAGCAGGGATACAAGAGAGTTCAACACCACCAGTTTTGGGAGAAACCACCACAACGGCACATTTATGAGAACCACAATAATGAAGGCTACAATGAGAATCTCAGTTCCCTCTCTATGTATTCTGTAGTCTTTTAACTTTCTAATTCTTTTAAACTTTTTCATGGATGTGCATACACTATTGTTTCACAAAATTAGCAATAAAATATTAAACGGCAAATAAAACGACAATAAAATAACCTCAACCGGCCTCATAAGACAAAAATCAGCGGCAACTACAAGATGAGGACAAGGCGCACAAGGATGCATTTCAAGACTACGTCAAGGCTGCGCGTCATGGATGCACACAAAAAAAGAAAGAAAATAACGCATGCAAAACTTTGCCATTCTAAAAAAATTGAGTAATTTTGCAAACTGAATGGCAAAAAGCCCTGCTTTGACTAAAAAAACATATAAAAATACAAGACAATGAAAAGAACATTCCAGCCCTCTAACAGAAAGAGAAAGAACAAGCACGGTTTCCGTGAGAGAATGGCCACAAAGAACGGCCGTCGCGTATTGGCTTCACGTCGCGCAAAGGGTCGCGCAAAGCTGACAGTTTCTGACGAATACAACGGAAGAAAGAAGTAATCGCCTTAAACATGTAAGGCAGTTATTACAGATATTAGTCTTACAAAGAAACAGCCGCCCGATGGGCGGCTGTTTCTTTGTAATTATATAAATATTGTTCTACTTGCGCGGCATAAGGAAACGCATTACCGCCGCCATAAGCTCCTTTCTTGCCTTATCGCCCTTGACCGATTCAAATGGAAAACTTGTTGAGATAACCTTATAGTCGCCCGCATAGGCAACGCCCGCACTTGCACGGTTTCCGTTGAACACAAACGACACAAAAGCACCGTTTACAGGCACAAGAATATCGGGGCGCGAAACGGCATAGCAATCCTCGTTCAAAGTACGCGGAATCACAAATTTCGCTCCGGTGCTTGCCGAAATCCTTGTCTCAGACAAATCTGTAACAGAACCTCCGTAGTCATAGTGCAGCACATCACAGATAAAGGCCTTGTCGTTCTTGTTCCTTACCATATCGCTTGCAATAAACGCGCCGCTTACAAACAGATTTCCACCAGATTTGCAATATGCAGCAATCTTGTTCTGCAATTCGCGCGGGAAAGTCTTGTACGCACGGTTATAGCCAAGATAAGACCCCTTGCCGCCCTGCTTTTCAACACCAAGTATCAAATCCACGACTTTGTAGTTAGCAAGCCTTACAGAGCCTTCCATAACAGCCTCGCTGCCGCACGAAACAAATGAAATGCCATTTGCAGCAAGCGCCTTGCCATGCACAAACGGATAGTTGAATGTATTTCCCGCGGCTCTAACGCCCATAAACGAATCATCGCTAAGCCCCAGCCCGGTCTCATCGCCGATATTCTCGCGCGAGAAGTCAAGCTGGCGGCCGCAATACTCATAAGTATACATATATGGGACACCCGGGTCAAAATCCATGTCAAATCCCGATTCCGATGCAGTATTTATCTGATGCGGGCCACTCAAACGATGGAATCCGTTCACCAGAAGCACACGCGGTTTCTCGCCTTTCTCAAGATACAGCGACAGCACCTCCGACGGCAAGCTCTCACCGCCGTCATTCACCGCTGTAACCTTAAAGCTGTAGAGTTCGCCATTCTTGACAGGAAGAACAATGCTATTGTTTTCAGTAACCGTACCATTGTCAAAACCGGCATCGCCCACCTTTGTATATACAACAAATCTCTCCGCCACAGCTGTAGATTCCCGAGGGTCTTCGACAGCCTCCCACTTCAATGTCACGCTCTTGTTGTCAACAGCCGGAATCATGTGGAACTTGCGCACCGGCAACGGCTGAACTACATAATCTGTTCCATGAACATAGCTAATGTGCTTGAGCAGGGACTTATAGACTGAGCGGGCAAGAGTAAACTTGAAATCAGGGTCATGGCCATGGGCCATATCGGCATAATTCTGATGCGACAGAGATTCAAAAATAACCGAAGGAATGCGAGGGACGCGTGTTTCACCGTAGTTCCTGTCAAGTATTCCCCTAATACGCCATGCAGTTCCATTGCGCGCAGTCAAATCATCCTGCACATTATTAAGGAGGAACGATATTGCATCGCGCGACATGTGGCGGGACTTGCCCACGGGCAACATCCCCTTACGCACATCCGTAGTAACTATACCCAAAGAACCATGCACTGCATCTTCATTATTATAACCAGCGTCGGAGTGAAAGCCGAAAGCAAGCTCTAATGGCACACCAAGCCCCAACGTATCAGGCAGATACACCGAACCGCCCGACAGATAGTTCACTGCATGACCATGGGCAAGCACATCATCGCGATAGTCATCCTTGCTTTCAAAAGCGGAATAGACCTCTTTGGGGAAACCCGACATCTGCAAATTGTAGCGAGCTGCCTCAAGATGGCGAGGCAGGCCGCTCCTCATGCCGCCCGCACCGCGTGCCACATTTCCAGTTCCGCCGCCGAAGCGTACAGCATCGGCACAAACTACACCCTTATTCTTGCTATCGTTGCTCAGCAAAACATACTGCTCCTTGCTTTCACCCTTGTTGAAATGGAAAGTGCCAAGGTATACCCATGTTCCGCCGCCCATCTGCTGGTTTACACGAAACTCAGTAACACCGCCGCTGTGCTTTACCTTATATAATGCATCGGAAACAGAATTGTCAAATGTTTTATACGAAACATAAACAGCATACTCTCCCCCCACCGGGATATTAGGACGCCACATCGCTTCGGAAACACTTCTTTTTTCTCCACGCGAAGTCTCCGCAACCCTTGCAGTACCCTCTGTAAAAGGATTATCTCCATCAATGTAGACTTCTTTTTTGCTGGCAAAGCCATCTTTGACAGCCTTCCACTCGCGGCCTCTTCCTGTTCTTTCAAAATAGCGCGAGCCGGAACCGCTCTTGTCGTTATCCACTATTACACATTCGGGCTGGGTGTCGCGCTCGCGCGGAGTATAAACCACCGCGCCGGCGTTCTCAAGCATCGGCATTAGGAACGGCAATACTAACGACGGAGTAAACAAATCCTCAACCGTGCAATAAAGCTGCGGGCGCTGCCAGCGCCATTCATTATTGGCAGATGAATAAAAGCGCCCATGGCTCTGCCACAAGGCGATGTGCCTGCCGGCAAGTCCCTGGCTAACCGCAAATGGGCGCGAGGAATTTTTCACCCACGGTTTTCCCTTATAATCCACAGCACCCCAAAGCTTTTTCTTGTCGGCACTGCCTTTCTTATAAATATTGGGGACACGCTCATCAATTGTACGCTTGTCATAAACAACTTCAATCTTATACTTTTTCAGTTTTGAGGGGAGCAGCTTGCGTATATCCCCATATATAGCATCAACAGTCTCAGGAGTAAACGCCTGCCCGGCAAAAGCCTCGTTGGAATATATGGTAACTTTTCTCTTTTTGTTATCTACAACAATCTTGTTGCGCTTAGTGCCATCAAGTCCGGGCTTCGCCAAAGAAGTCCTTTCCGACTTATATTCCTGGAAGTATTTTGCTATGGAACGCTCAACGGCCTTGTCAACACCCTGTGCCGACAAAGCCGCGACTCCGAAAATGCAGGCCGAAAAAAGAACCAGCAATCTCCGCATAACCATTATTTATTTTCGGCCAAAGCCTTTATTTCATCAAGCAAAGCCTTTGCATCGGCATTAAAAGATTCGCACATAGTGTTAAAATACTTCTTTGCAGGCATTCCCGGCTCTACATGATTGATGCGTGAAATATATTCAATGCCCAGAGCAAATATCTTGTTGAACACAGTGACCCAAGCCTCAGTATTTCCCTTTGCGCCATAAGACACAAGGAACGCCTCTGTTGCAATATCGTCCACTACAAAAGCAATCACTTTCTTAAGATTTCTTCTACTTGCCATAATAAATAAGTTATTATAAATAATTTTGAATTTACAGTTATGGATTTGTCCATAACCCTTTAACATTGTAAAGATAGTCTAATTACTCTAAACAAACAACAAGATTTGCAGAAAAAGGAGATATTTTAGCATACAGCCAATAAAAAACCGCAAAGTGTTTTTTAAATTCATAAAAAAAAACGAAATTTGCGAATAGTTTGAAAAGCAAGTTACAAACTTGACAGCTTTAACGACAACTTCTTATTATTTTAGTAGATATGAAAATAAGCGCATTACAACAAGCAAGGGCTGCCTACCAGCCCAAGTTGCCACAGGCACTTACTGAAACAGTAAAATTGTGTGAAGGTGCTGCAACAGAATCTGTAGCAGACCAGGAGGCTATCAAGGCCATGTTCCCCAACACCTACGGTCTTCCAATCGTAACATTCGAGAAGGGCGGCGAAGCAAAGGAATATCCCGCAATCAACGTAGGCGTTATCCTTTCAGGCGGACAGGCTCCCGGCGGACACAATGTCATCGCAGGTCTTTTTGACGGCGTAAAGAAACTCAACCCCAACAGCCGTCTGTTCGGTTTCCTTATGGGCCCCGGCGGTCTGGTTGACCATAAGTACATGGAAATTACAGCCGAAATCATGGACGCTTACCGCAACACCGGCGGTTTTGACATCATTGGTTCAGGCCGTACAAAGCTCGAAAAGACAGAGCAGTTCGACAAGGGTCTTGAAATCATCAAGAAGCTTGACATCAAGGCATTGGTAATCATTGGCGGCGACGACTCAAACACAAATGCCTGCGTGCTTGCAGAATACTATGCAGCAAAGAACACCGGCGTTCAGGTTATTGGCTGCCCCAAGACTATTGACGGCGACTTGAAGAACGCTTACATTGAAACCTCATTTGGCTTTGACACAGCATGCAAGGTATATTCAGAGGTTATCGGCAACATCCAGCGCGACTGTAACTCTGCACAGAAATACTGGCACTTCATCAAGCTCATGGGCCGTTCAGCATCACACATTGCACTTGAGTGCGCACTTCAGACACAGCCTAACTACTGCATCATCTCAGAGGAGGTTGAGCAGAAGGCCCTTTCACTTGACACAATCGTAACTTCAATTGCACAGGCTGTTGCCGACCGTGCAGCTGCCGGCAACAACTTCGGTACAGTACTCATTCCTGAGGGTCTCATTGAGTTCGTGCCCGCCATGAAGGCACTTATTGCCGAGCTGAATGACCTTCTCGCGCACAAAGGCGAGGAGTATGCAGCAGTAGCACCTGAGGAGCAGCGTCAGTATATCATCAACCTGCTTTCAAAGGAGAATGCCGAAGTTTACGCAAGCCTCCCCGCAGGTGTTGCACGCCAGCTGACAATGGACCGCGACCCGCACGGCAACGTACAGGTATCACTTATTGAAACTGAGAAATTGCTGTCGGAGATGGTCGCAAACAAGCTCGCAACATGGAAGGCAGAAGGCAAGTATACAGGCAAGTTCAATCCACAGCACCACTTCTTCGGTTACGAAGGACGTTGCGCAGCTCCATCTAACTACGATGCAGACTACTGCTATGCACTTGGATACAATGCATCACAGCTTATAGCAGCCGGAAAGACCGGTTACATGTCATCGGTACGCAACACAACAGCTCCTGCTGCAGAATGGGTTGCCGGAGGTATCCCCATCACAATGATGATGAACATGGAGCGCCGCCACGGCGAGATGAAGCCTGTTATCCAGAAGGCTCTCGTTGACCTCAACGGTGCGCCATTCAAGACATTTGCTGCAAACAGAGAGTTGTGGGCAAAGGAGACATGCTATGTTTATCCCGGTCCGATACAGTACTTTGGCCCTTCTGAAGTTTGCGACCAGACTACAAGAACTCTTGCTCTTGAGCAGCAGAAGTAATTTATCAAAAGTCTGTAATGGCAAGCGCTAAAAAGACAAATAAAAAACCCGGCGGGCGGAAGAGCTCTTCCGCCCGCCGTACTTCTCCACGCAAAGCTATGCGTGACATGCCCCGCTGGAAACACATACTCATTGCAGTTGCAATTTCAGCCGGAGCATTATTCATATCCTACCATCTGTTCCTAAAGCAGATGATATTCCGCTTTGAAGAGTGCAACGGCACTAAAGCATACGGCGTATGCTTTCCAAAGGGATACCTTGTATTCGGAATTGACATTTCTCACCATCAGGGCAGCATAAATTGGGAAAAGGTTACAAGTTCAAATTCAAAGGATGTCCCCATCTCATTCGTCTACATGAAGGCGACAGAAGGCGGAAATCACAAGGACAAGCGGTTCAAGAAGAATTGGGACGCAGCCAGCGAGCATGGGTTCATGCGGGGAGCATACCACTATTTCACCGAAACCTCATCGGGCGATGCTCAGGCAGCAAACTTCATAAACAATGTAAAGCTGGAAACCGGAGACCTCCCGCCGGTTGTTGATATTGAAGAAGAGCCAAAGGACGCCACCGCATTCAGCACAGAACTTAAAAAGCTTATACTAAGGCTTGAGGATCATTATGGAGTAAAGCCCATCATATACTCATACTCCAAGTACATAGGACGCTACCTCCAGGACAGTTTCTTTGATGACTACAAACTGTGGATAGCGCATTATGAAGTTGAAGAGCCCAAAGTTAGCCGCGGATGGACAATTTGGCAATACACCGACAAGGGAGATATTCCCGGCATAAACGAAGATGTTGACATCAACATATTCAACGGCAGCATGCCGCAGCTAAAGGAACTGCTGATAAAATAACGGAGAAAACCGGCTTAGCCTCTTGCGCTGGCGCTTGCTGCCGAATACTTGCGCCACGCATCCACCATAGAAAGGAAATCCTGCGGCAGTTCCGAATCAAAGAACATCATCTCACCGGTAACAGGATGCACAAACCCCAAGGTCTTTGCATGCAAAGCCTGCCTTGGGCAGAGTTTAAAGCAGTTATTTACAAAAGCGCTGTATTTGCTGAAATTTGTTCCCTTGAGAATCTCATTGCCGCCATAGACATCGTCATTGAAAAGAGTGTGGCCGATATGCTTCATGTGCACCCTTATCTGATGCGTACGCCCTGTTTCAAGATTACACTCTACAAGGGATACATAGCTAAGCCTTTCAAGCACCCTGTAATGTGTAACCGCATACTTGCCCACTGAGTCATCGGCCGAAACACACATCTGCAGACGATTTTTGGGATTACGCGTAATATTTCCCGTAACAGTGCCCGAATCTTCTTTCAAATAGCCCCACACAACGGCATTATATGTCCTTTTGGTTGTCTTGTTGAAAAACTGCATGCCCAAATGCGCCTTTGCCATAGCAGTCTTTGCAACGACAAGCAGCCCCGATGTATTCTTGTCAATTCTGTGCACAAGCCCCACCTGAGGGTCATTGGGGTCAAAGTCGGGATTATCCTTAAGATGCCACGCAACAGCATTTATGAGAGTTCCGTGAGTGTTTCCGCAGCCCGGGTGCACCACAAGCCCGGCCGGTTTGTTCACTACCATAAGGGCATCGTCCTCGTACACAACATCAAGCGGAATATCCTCGGGCACTATGCTGTTGTCATAAGCAGGAGTATTCAGCGTGATTACAATCTCGTCAAGAGGCTTTACCTTATAGTTGCTCTTTACCACCCTGCCGTTTACCGAAATTGAACCGGCATCGGCTGCCTGCTGTATTTTGTTGCGCGAAGTGTTAGCAACATGGTCAATAAGGAACTTGTCTATTCTTATGAGCGACTGCCCCTTGTCTGCTGTTATGCGTATTTCGCGAAAGAGAGCCTCCTCCTCCATTTCAAGCTCGTCGGCAGGCAGTTCTGGCAGAAGGCCGTCCAATTCTTCATACTCAGCCATACGCGCACTACTCCTCAATGTTCAACCCGCTTACCTCGTCAACCACTGGTTCAAGCCCCTTGTAGACTGTACCGCTGCCCACATACAGAACCACCTTGCTGTTTTTAGGCACAGACTGTCCGTTCTTGAGCTTTTTGCCATTATAGTGCAGTTCGTAAACCCAGTCCTTCTCGCCATCAATATACTCTACAAGTTCAACCTGGAAACCTTTGCCCTCAAGCTGAGCAACTGCCTGCGACAAGGAACTGTTATCTATTACATTTGGAATATCCACAAGAGGTGCAGTGTCCGTGCTCAAAACAACAGAAATCTTGCGTCCCTCCTTTACCAGCCATCCTGCTTTTGGATACTGTTCAAGCACCTGCTCGCCGGGAACACCCGCCTGATAGCGGTACTCAGCAACCTTGCAGTCAATATTATTCTTTCTCAACTCCTCCTGTGCCTGTTCAATGGACATTCCGCACACGTTAGGCACAGCATAAGCTTCATTATGACGCGTATAGCTGTCCAACCAGCTGAATGTGAAATAAAGAATAAGCGAAACCACCGCTACAAGACCCAGAATATTTAAAGATATAACAGTAATATTATGCCTGCGTTTCTTATTGAAATATCTGGAAATCTTTTTCTTTACAACCTTCCACTTTTTATTTGTATTTTTCTTTTTCATAGTCTTCGCAATTATTCTACAAAAATAATACAATTTGGATGCAAACACAAAATAAGAGGCAAATTTTAAGAAGCTGTTTAAATTTATAGAAAGCATTTTCTTATAGTTGCGGCAAGCAAACAGAAACAATAAGGCATTACGCATATAATTTACAGAACCTGCCTTGTTTTCTTTTCAGTTTTGTATTATCTTCGCACTGTAATATAAAGATATAATATATGAAAAAGATATTATTGCTTATAGTATTGGCCATATTCTCCGCAAGCACTGTGTCGGCCCAGCTTTTCAAGAAAAAGAGCAAGACTGTTGAACCCAAATACCAGGCGGGCGCAGTCACTGTAACCAATGGAAAGGTTGTATTTGAGGAGACAATAGCAGCCGATGGACTGACTGCCGAAGAGATTGAGGCAAGAGTAAATGCATGGATGAGGTCACGCTTTGTAGAGCCAACAGTGATTTCAGCAGAAAGGCATGAAAACCGGGAGCAGCACACTTTGACAATAAAGAGCGAGGAATATATCGTATTCAAGAGCACCGCACTCGTGCTAAACAGAGCCAGAATATACTACACCCTCACCGTGGCTGCAAAAGAAGGCAGCTGCAATGTTAAAATGTCACAAATCAGCTATTGGCACGACGAGGAGGGTGAGAAAGGCGGCATAAAGGACATGAAGGCCGAAGAGTGGATTACCGACAAGGTGTCATTTGACAAGAAGGGACGCCTTAAGAAATTCGAGGGCCGCTTCAGAAGCAAGACCATAGACCTCAAAGACACTTTAGTAAATGAACTAAAGAGGGTGCTAAATTCAAAATAAAAAGGAAAGATGAGCGGAATGAGACTTGTTGACAAGATAAGATATGCACTGAATATTCTGTTTCTAATAGGAGCTGCAGTTACGCTGTTCTGTTTTATAATATACGGAAATGGCGAGGTGTTCCGCTACACAGGATTCACCACCCTTACAATAAAAGTATTTGAATTCATACTCCGTTTCGTGAACTGACCCCGATGAAAAGGAATCTGCTATACATATTGCTATTTCTGTGCCCGGCGACAATATTAGGCCAGCACATCCAGCAGCACCAGTTAGAGGACACTCCCAAGAGCGGATTGGGCAGCGGCGAGACATTCAGCCCATTCAAGAAGAACGACAAGGACTCCACCAAGGTAGAGGTAAACGTGCCGAAGGAGATACATCAATGGCACGTCAATGAACGCACCGGAGAAACAGAGCCAATGAATGCCGACACCCTCCAGCACATGTTCCAGAACAGTCATCTGACAGAAGGCGTCAACGGTGAATACAATTTCCTTGGCAACATGGGTACTCCAAGGCAGAGCAGAATATTCTTTAACCGCCCAACAGGAACTGAGTACGATTTCCTGCAACCCTATGACTATTTTTACACCCGCCCCGGAAGATTCATATTCACCGACACAAAATCGCCCTACACAAACCTCACATACCACTCGTCGGGCAACAAGGTAGACGGCGACGACCGTTTCAGGGCATATTTTACAACAAACGCCGGAAAACACTTCGGCGCGGGATTTCTTTTTGACTACCTTTACGCACGCGGCCGTTACGACAGCCAGGCAGGTTCACAAATGAACTTCTCTCTCTTTTCGTTCTACAAGAGCGACCGCTACAACTATCATCTGCTTGCCAGCCGCTACCACATGAAACAGACCGAGAACGGCGGTATAACAGACGACAGATACATAACACGCCCCGAGGAGACTGACGGTTCGAACAGCAATTTCGGCACAGCAGACATCCCGGTAAAGATGGAAGAGGCATGGAATCGCAACGATGCATACACACTCTTCTTTACCCACAATTATAATTTCGGATTCTACAAAGAGAAGCTCGCTGCAGACAGTACCGGCAATCCCAAAGACTCCGTTGTCAACGAGTTTGTAAGAGTTGCACGCATAACACACACCGCCGATGTAATCCACAATACCAGGCAGTTCGTTAACTACAGAATGCCGGCGGGATATTACGCCGACACATTCCTGCCTAACGACTCAGTTGACAAAACCAGGGCGCTTACCATTGAAAACAGGCTCTCGCTGTCGCTTTGCGAAGGATTCAGCAAATGGGCATTTGCCGACATCACAGCCTTTGTATCGCACAGATACAACAGATTTTCTCTGCCCGATACCATTTCAGGCGGAACAGAATACAGGCACAAGTACAACGAGCACATACTCTCAATAGGCGGAATCATTTCAAGCGAAAAGCACAATGCCTTCCGCTACCGCATAGAGGGAGAGACTGCGGTTTCAGGCGATGAAATAGGCACATTCATACTTGACGGAACGGCAGGATTCAACTTTAAGCTCTGGAAAAGAGAAATAAAAGTCAAGGCACATGCCTTCATTAGGAACAACAGGCCATCGTTCTACTACCGCCACTTCCACTCCGAGCACTACTGGTGGAACAACGACAACCTTGACAAGGAGTTCAAGACACGCATAGAGGGAGAGATTGAGATACCGTCGTGGAAGACACGCCTGTCTGCAGGAATTGAGAACATAAAGAACTACACATATATTGCCAACAATGCAGTGCAGACTGCGCCGGGCAAGTTCCTAAGCAGATTCAGCGTTGCTCAGGAAAGCAGCAGCATTCAGGTTATCTCTGCAACACTTAAGCAGGATTTCAAGTTCGGCATTTTCAATCTCAACACAGAGTTTACATACCAGAACAGCAGCAACAAGAGCGTGCTGCCTCTGCCCGATTTCAATATGTATGCAAACTTGTTCCTCAAATTCAGAATAGCAAAGGTGCTGAATACAGAGATTGGAGCAGATGTAAGATACTTCACCGAATATTATGCGCCCGACTACTCCCCTGCATTGGGACAGTTTGTGCAGCAGAACCAAGCCGACAAGGTAGCAATAGGCAACTACCCAATTGCAAGCGTATACGCAAATTTCCTTCTCAAGCAGACACGTTTTTATGTAAAATACTACCACGTCAATGCAGGCACAGGAAACAGGAACTATTTCCTTGTTCCGCACTACCCCACAACCGGCGGCGTACTGTGGTTAGGACTGTCGTGGAACTTCTATAATTAAGCAAGTTATGGACATTACCGTAAAATGGGGATTCATAGGCTGTGGCGAAGCCACAGAAAAGAAGAGCGGTCCGGCATTTGCTGTCGTGAAAGGGTCGGAGGTAGTAGCTGTAATGGGGCGCGACAAAGAGAAAACCAAAGCCTACGCCAAACGCCACAACATCACGCACTGGTACACCGATGCCCAAGCCCTCATAGACGACCCGGCCGTAAACGCTGTTTACATTGCAACGCCGCCATCGTCCCATGCAACATACGCCATTATGGCAATGAAGGCGGGGAAACCGGTTTATGTTGAAAAGCCCTTGGCTGCAAGCTATGAGGACTGCACGCGCATAAACCGCATCTCACGCGAAACAGGCGTGCCATGCTTTGTAGCATATTACCGCCGCTATCTGCCCTATTTCCAAAAGGTAAGAGAACTTCTGCCGCAGATTGGCAGCATACTCAATGTTCAGATACGTTTTTCAGTTCCGCCGCGCGACCTTGACTACAACCGCGACAATCTGCCATGGCGTGTAATCCCCGACATTGCAGGAGGAGGATATTTCTATGACCTTGCGCCGCACCAGATAGACCTTCTCCAGGAGATGTTCGGCTGCATACTCTATGCCGAAGGCTATGCCGCTAACCGCGGAGGGCTATACAAGGCCGAAGATACAGTAAGCGCATGCTTCAAGTTTGAGACAGGCATTCCCGGTTCAGGCTCATGGTGCTTTGTCTCGGACGAATCGTCAAAAGAGGACCATATTGAAATATTCGGCAGCAAGGGAACAATTAAATTCTCAGTGTTCACTTTCGAGCCCATAGAAATGCGCAACGGAAATGGAACACAGACATTCAATGTGCCCAATCCCACCTATGTGCAGCTGCCGCTTATAAGAAACATTGTCGAACATCTGCAGCACAAAGGCAATTGCGCCTGCGACAGCATAAGCGCAACCCCAACGAACTGGGTTCTTGACAAAATTCTCGGCAAGATTGTTTAGAAGCAGTTTCAGGCATGAAGGCAAACTCCACAATAGACAAAGCGGCAAAAAGGTTCATCTTGCTCATGACAGCCTTATTGGCCATAACTTCTGCGGCAGCGCAGGAGAAAAAGGCCCTTACAGTTAAAGAGAAGGTTGTGAACAACACAGTGGAGCTGCTGCATGGAACAAAGGATTTCATTGAAAACACCCTTGACGGGAAAGACAGCCTTTACGTCTCTCCCAATCTCTACAACCTTACCGTCATGCCCCAGTATTCATACTGCTACGACTATTACCGTTTTTCGGCAGTTGATGCAGAGCAAAGCATCACCCTTGTCCCCGGCAGCAGACATAAGTTAGGACTATATCTGGGCTGGAGATGGCTGTTTTTAGGATACAGCTTTGAACTTGGAGGCAATGCCCCTCAAACCGACATAAACCTCAGTTTTTACACCGCAGCAGCAGGCATTGACCTATTCTACCGCAAGCGCAGTGAGGGATACAGAATACGTTCCCTGAAAGGATTTAAGGAAGGAAACGAAGATATTAAGGAGTATAACCACAGGTTTGACGGTCTCTCAGTACAGCAGAAAGGAGTGAATGTATACTACATATTCAACAACAAGAAATTCTCATACCCCGCAGCATACAGCCAGTCGACCAACCAGAGAATCAGCGCCGGTTCATTCATTTTGGGATTAACCTACAACGAACAGTCGTTTCATTTCGACCATACAAAGTTTGACGATAAGATTGAGGAGCGCCTAAATCAGGACCTCAAGTTCCGCGATATAAAATACAAAGACTTCAGCATCAACTTTGGGTACAGCTACAACTGGGTTTTTGCAAAGGATTTCCTTGCCAATATATCAATGACACCGGCTATAGGATACAAAAACACCTCGCTGAAGCTTCACAACAGCAAGGAGTTTTTGTCAAGTATAAATTTCGACTTTATAACACGCGCGGCAATTGTATACAATAACAGCCGTTACTATGCCGGTGCATCGCTTGTGGCACATACCTATTCCTACAACAAGAGCACCATATCAATACTCAATGGGTTCGGAGTAGTGAACGTCTACTTTGGCATCAACTTCTGGCGAAGGAAATAACCGGCATTAGAACCTTACGCCCAAGGTTGCAGTTATAGTGTGGTCGGAATAGCTGACCTTTGCTGCCGGGTTATAGTCATCAGGGTCGCAATAAGAGTAGAAGTCCGATTTCTGCGTTTTCCAAACGTATGCCATGTCAAAGTACCACAATTTGCCTCTGTATCCTGCGCCAAATGTTATCAGTTCCTTATCGTACTTATTGTTAAATTCGGTAGCTGTTGATACAACCGACATATTCTCCATTGACTTAAACGCTGTGGTCTTGAAAGGAGCGGTTGAATAGCAGTATCCTGCACGAAGGCTAATGCCGCCACCCACGTTGAACTCTGCTCCGGCACGCATTGTGTGCTGCGCATGCAAATTATACTTAACCTCATCGTTCTGCGCGCCATCTGCGCCAATCTTAAAAGAGCCGAACCTTGTGCTTGCATAATCCATATACTCATACTCGGCATTAAGCGCCATTACGCTGCCGAATGTGTACGATGCCGATGCTATTACTTTCCATGGAGTGCTAAGGTTGAACTTTGTCCTGAAGTCCTGGGCGTACATCTCGCTGTACCTTGTATCATAGTAATCGCCATAAGGGCCTGTCATTTCGGAATACGAACTGCTCTTGAATCTGTACCAGGTAGGGGTATGCACGGCCACACCGAGCTTGAACGGCGAGTATTTGAAAGGCCTTACAATAGCACCCAGCTTCAGGCTCACGCCGGTCGCCTCAAAGTAATTGCTTGTACACAGAGAATAAATCTCGCCATCGGCATCGCTTTCGCTATAGCGGCTGTAATAATCGTATTCCACGTTGGCAACAGACAAAGTTGCTCCAAAATAGAAACGGTCATCTACATTAGCCGATATATTGAAGTCAAATTCATCCACCCCACCTCTCTCTTCGCTTATGAAATGCACATAATCTGGAGTGAAGACCAATGAGCCATCGGGCTTTGTTATAAAATTTCCATCGGCATCACCAAGGTTAGAGTAAACTGCCATAAGTGGAATCCAGCTGAACTGCAACGCATCAAAGTGACGGTAAGATGGCGACTCCTCGTTTATATTAAACGGCCTGAGGTCATAAAGGTATCTCATGGCATACTGCTGCGAATATACAAGGTCCTTGCCATACTGCTGTGAGTATGCAACCGGCGTGCCCCTCATTTCAAAGTTATTGGCAAGGTTCGTGCTCTTGCGATAGCCGAATCCTATATTTACATATTTAAGAGCACTGGCGTTGTTAAGTTTGCCGGTAATAACGGCTGAGAGATTCATGATTCCTGCCGATGCCTTGTCACTATCTGTATCAGTGCCATTGTACGCAGCCTTGGAATTTCTCATATCCAGGAAACCGGTAATTGATGCATCATTGTTTCTGTAAAGAGCTATGCCTGCCGGGTTTGTTCCCATTACAGAGACATCGCCGCCCAAAGCACCCATTGAACCACCCATAGAAATAAAGCGTGAAGTTCCCGACAAAGAGTTCTCAACCAGAGGAGTAACGTCGTACATATTCTGTGCGCAAACACAACCCGGAACTGCTAACAATAGTATATATATAAACCGTTTCATAACTGTAAATTTAAAAGCTGTTTGAACTTCGGAAAATACTCTCAAATCTGGAAGAACTTACCTTCCACGTCCACCTCCGCCGCCTGAGCGTGTTGCGCCGCCACCGCTGAAGCCACCGCCTGAACCGCCACGCGAACTGCCACCGCTGCTATAGCTTGAGCCTGAACTGCTGCGCGAACTGCCGCTGTTGCCGTAGTTTGAGCCTGAACTGCTGCGCGAGCTGCCGCTGCTGTAGCTTGAACCGGAACGAGAGCGTGAATTCCCGTAACTTGCGCCGGAACTGCTGCGGGCCGGGGTAGATGTGCTGCGTGAACGAGTTACGCCTGTACTGCTCGGACGGTTATAGTTGCCCGAAGATGAAGAGCCGCGGCGGTTGCCCACGTTTACTCCACGATTATTATTCCTTGATGCCGGACGGTTAACCCTCTCCTGGACAGAACCGCCGGATGAACCTCTAACATTCTTTGCATTTCCACCATTCACTCCAGAATTGACAGCCTGTGTAGAACGGCTTCTTCCACCACCGGCACGCACATTGCCTTTATCAGTGTTTTTGCTGCCGCCCTGCATGTTCCTTACAGGCTGCTGGCGGTTTGGCCTTGCCTGCCCTTCAGCTTTTTTGCCTGAACCAACACGCAACTCTCTTCCACTGCCTGAAACAGCTGCATCATTAGGTTTGCGGTTGCCGCTTCTGAGATTCACATTGCCGTTATTCTCTCTATTGCCGGATGCAACATTGCCATTGCCCTTGCCGCCTCTAAGATTGACACCTTTACCGTTCCTATGTGCCTGACTGCTGCCCGACGGCCTTTTCATGGGTTCTGAGCGCCAGTTTCTTGTACTGCCGTTTGTTGGAACATGATAGTTCCAGTTTCCTGCGTGACCCCACAAATGAGCGTGGTAGCCAGGAGCGCAATAGCCGTAAGGATGCCAGTGACCGTAGTCCCAATACCTGAAAGTGCTGTAATAGCGCCAGTCATAATCATAGTACCAATTGCGCCAGTTGTAGTAATTTACAGAATTCCAAAAAAATGAACTGCCAAAAGAATAGAGAGGATTATTGACTGTTGGATATATATCAATGCTATATCCGTTATCATAGACCAGCCAATCGTTAATGCCGCAGCCGTATGCTAAGTCCCAGTAAAGAACACTGCCAAATGCGCTGCGCGGACTGCGGAAACGCACTATTCTTGTTGAATATTCGTAATCCTCATACTCAGCTGCCGCATACTCCTCGTCACCGTAATACTCATCGACATACGATTCAGGGTCATTAGTATAGCCTATACGACGGTTATACTCGTCAACATCGCGTTGAGCAATGCCTTTTGCCTTATCACTCTGAATTTTGTACTTTTCTTCAGTACTCTTCACTACGAGGTCTTTTTCCTGTTTTTTTGTAGGAACGAAATAGATGTCGTCTACCTGCGCAAACAAAGCATCGGGACAGACGGCCATCAACATCAGCAGAACCGCTGCGAGACCTCCAAATCTAATGTTTTCATCAAGCCTTTTCATAGCTGTATATTTTTGGTGGATTATTCTTGATGCAAAAATATATGTAGAAAAACCTTAATGAAAGGGAAAAAACCTATAGTAAGAGAGGAAAATCCCTATACTTTTCAGGCCGAATTGCATTATTCTGCGACAGCCATGCTCACTTTACCGCCTTGCGCTTGTAATCCTCATCGAACAGCAGTTCTCCAAGCGCTGCCTGAGAGGCGCGGGGCACAGCCACACGGCCCGACTTGACGAACTGCAGCACACAGTCCTGGGCTACAAATTCATCATACAGTGCCATGATTGTATCAGTCTGGCCTGTTACCTCAACCACCGAGTAGTTGGCGTTTACCTCAATCACGCGGGCATTGTTATGCCGTATAATGCGGGAGATGCTGCTTTTTTCAAGCATCTTGGGAGTAGAAAGCTTGTAGAGGGCAACCTCCTGGAAGAAGATTTCGCTATCGGTGTAATAGTCGGCCTTCAGCACATCCACCTTTTTGGCAATTCTCTTTGTAACCTTCTGCACGGAATCCTCTTCGCCCCACAGCGATATTGTATAGCGGTGCACCCCTTCAACCGATGACGAAGATGCAGTTATAGTATCAATGTTCATCATGCGGCGGGTAAACTCTGCTGTAACCTGGTTAAGCATACCGGCAATATTCTCGGTATATATAATAATTGTAAAAAGTTTTTTTTCCATACGCTTTTATTCAAAAATCATCTCATCAACAGGCGCGCCCGGGGGTGTCATAGGCATCACATTCGCCTCCTCCTGCACAGCCACATGCAACAGGAACGGTGCCGGTGTCTCAAGCATTTCCCTAATGGCATCGTCAAGTTCGCTGCGCTCCACAACAAGACGCGAAGCAATGCCATAACCGCTTGCAATAAGATTATAATCGGGGTTGTGCATAGGTGTCCACGAATAGCGGTGGTTGAAAAACATTTCCTGCCACTGGCGCACATTGCCAAGATAGTTATTGTTTAGCAGTATCATCTTTACAGCAGCGCCCTGCTCCATAATAGTGCCCAATTCCTGTATATTCATCTGAAAACCGCCATCGCCTGTAAAAAGGCAGACAGTGCGTTCTGGCATTGCAATTTTAGCGCCTATTGCAGCCGGCAGGCCATAGCCCATTGTACCAAGACCGCCAGAGGTCAGGATGCTGTGAGGCTGGGTAAACTTGAAATAACGCGCAGACATAAGCTGGTTCTGGCCAACATCGGTAACCAGGATTGCACTGTTGCCTGTTGCCTCGCTTACCTTGCGCGCAACCTCCCCCATTAGTATTGGGCCTTCGCCCGGGTTAATTGCCTTTGCAATCACACGTTCATGCTCTATGCTGTTGTATTTTCTGAAACTTTCTATCCATTCACGGTGCTCTGCCGGCCTGACAAGTTCTGTAAGCATAGGCAGCACTTCCTTGCAGTCGCCCACAATAGGAAGGTCAACTGTAACATTCTTGTTTATTTCGGCATGGTCAATATCTATGTGAATAATCTTTGCCTGACGGGCATATTCCGATATTCGGCCTGTAACACGGTCGCTGAAACGCATGCCCACAGCTATCAAAAGGTCACATTTATTAGTATTGACATTAGGGCCATAGTTTCCATGCATTCCAAGCATGCCCACGCAATGCGGATGGTCACTTGGCAATGCAGAAAGCGCCATCATTGTACGCGCAACTGGAATGCCGGCCTTCTCCACCAGCGCCTTGAGTTCCTCATGCGCCTCGCCCAGTTCCACTCCCTGTCCAGCCAAAAGGAATGGACGTTCGGCTTCATTGATGAGACGTGCAGCCTCCTCAATAGCCGCTGAAGACGGTGCAGGATAAGGGATATAGCTGCGGACACTGTCCACAGTTGCCGGCTCATAGTCAAACATTGCAACCTGAGCATCCTTGTTAAAGTCAAGCACCACCGGACCGGGACGCCCTGTCCCGGCAATATAAAAGGCACGCGCCACAGCCCATGGAATATCCTCTGGACGGCGTATTTGGTAGCTCCACTTTGTAATAGGCTGGGTAATGCCCACAAAGTCAATCTCCTGGAACGCATCCGTGCCAAGCACAGCCGTACTTACCTGGCCGGCAATTACCACCACCGGAGTGCTGTCCAGCATGGCATCGCTTATGCCGGTAAGCGTATTTGTTGCACCCGGGCCGCTTGTGACAATGCAAAGACCTACCTTGCCCGAACTGCGAGCATAACCCTGCGCAGCATGCACTGCACCCTGCTCATGGCGCACAAGCACGTTGCGGAACTTGTCCTTGTAATCGTACAAGGCATCAAAAACAGGCATAATTGAACCACCCGGATAACCGAAGATTGTGTCCACGCCTTCATTTATTAGCGAGCGCAAAAGAGCCTCGCTGCCACTAATTCTCTCTTTTCCCATTGTTTAGTCTATAATTCTTACTCCTCCCTTATCGGCAGAGCTTACCATGTTTGCATAAGCCTTCAGGCTTTTTGAGACAATCCTGTCGCGTGTAAGCGGGAACATCTCTCTGCTTTCAAGTTCCTTGTCACTAAGACGCACATTTATTGAACGGGCCGGAATATCAATATCAATAATATCTCCATCTCTAAGCTTGCCAATGTTTCCTCCTGCGGCAGCCTCAGGAGATATGTGCCCGATACTCAGTCCCGATGTTCCGCCACTGAAGCGTCCATCGGTAATCAAGGCGCACTCCTTGCCAAGATGACGCGACTTTATATACGAAGTAGGATAAAGCATCTCCTGCATTCCCGGACCGCCCTTTGGCCCTTCGTATATTATCACCACCACGTCGCCGGCCTCTACTGTGCCGCCAAGGATTCCTTCCACTGCAGCCTCCTGCGAATCGAACACTCTTGCCTTACCGCTAAAGCGCCATATACTTTCGTCAACGCCAGCGGTCTTGACCACACAGCCGTCCTTTGCAATATTTCCAAAGAGGATTGCAAGGCCTCCATCCTTTGTATATGCATTCTCAAGAGAGCGTATGCAGCCATTGGCACGGTCAGTGTCAAGAGTATCATACACGCACTGCTGCGCTCCCATCTTGTTGCAGAAGACATTAGCCGGCGCTGTTGAATAGATGCGCAAGGCCTCATCGGACACTCTCCCGCCGGTTATGCAGTATCGGGCAATATCCTCGGCAAGCGTAGCGCCATTTACACGCTTTGCACCAGTGCTGAGCAGGCCGCCTTTGGCAAGTTCGCCCATTATTCCTATAATGCCTCCCGCACGTCCGCAATCCTGCACTGAATACTTTTGTCCATTGGGAGCAAGCTTGCACAGACAGGGGACTTTGCGGCTAAGGGCATCAATGTCTGCCATTTTGAAGTCAACACCGGCCTCATTGGCAACCGCAAGAAGGTGCAGGATTGTATTTGTTGAGCCGCCCATTGCAATATCAAGCGTCATTGCATTCAAAAAGGCCTCCCTTGTTGCTATGCTGCGGGGAAGAACACTGCAATCGCCCTCTTCGTAATACTTAAAGGCATTCTCAACCACTTGACGGGCGGCATCCTTAAGCAGCTGCACGCGGTTAACATGTGTAGCAAGTATTGTTCCGTTGCCTGGGAGGGAGAGGCCTATAGCCTCGGTAAGGGAGTTCATGGAATTGGCGGTAAACATGCCCGAACAGCATCCGCATCCGGGACACGAGCGCTTCTCAATTTCAGCAAGTTCCTCATCGCTTACAGAGTTATCGGCGGCCTTTACCATTGCAATTACAAGGTCAAGATTCTCATTCTTCCAAGTGCCCTTCTCCATTGGGCCGCCCGATACAAATACTGTAGGGATATTCAGGCGCATTGCAGCCATGAGCATTCCCGGGGTTATCTTGTCGCAGTTTGAAATGCATACAAGCGCATCAACCTTATGCGCATTGCACATATACTCCACGCTATCGGCAATTATATCTCTTGAAGGCAGCGAATAAAGCATGCCGTCGTGCCCCATTGCAATACCGTCATCAATGGCAATGGTATTAAACTCCGCTGCATAGCATCCAAGCCTTTCAATTTCAGCCTTTACTATTTGCCCAGCCTCGTGCAGATGGGTATGTCCCGGAACTAATTGCGTAAACGAATTGGCAATGGCTATAATCGGTTTTCCGAACATCTCCCGCTTCATGCCATTTGCAATCCACAGGGCACGCGCTCCAGCCATACGGCGGCCTTCGGTACACTGCGCGCTTCTAAGTTTTATTTTCATAGTTTAAGATTTCAAAAAAATATTTTCTTATAGATGCATGTTTCGTTTACTCCGCCGTTTTTTTATATTCAAGATGCTCTATAAAAAAAATGACGGTTAAATTCAAAACAGCTTCTAATAAATCTTTTTACAATCAAGAAACAATTTGCAAAGATACTCATTTATTGGCAAATAATACCGAAGTTGCTCAAATTTATAGCATTAAGTTTTAGCAGCGCCGCGGAATTCGCGGCGCTGCTAAAATCCTAAATAAGGAATATTCTTAACAGAGCATCAGAATCATCATCTGCCCTACCAGTATCCTGAGGAACATTGCAAGCGGATATACCGTGGCATAGCCTACAGCGGCCTCTCCGCCACGGCACTGCTGGTTGGCAAACGCAAGGGCAGGCGGATTGGTACATGAACCGGAAATTACGCCTATAAGCGTACTGTATTTGATTTTAAGAATGTAACGTCCCACTACTCCGGCTATCAGCACCGGAACTACTGTTATTATCGCGCCGTAAAGTATCCACATATAGCCGCCCTTGTCAACAACAGTGTTCACAAACTCTCCGCCTGCTCCAAGACCCACGCATGCAAGGAAAAGCGTTATTCCTATCTCGCGTATCATCAGGTTTGCGCTTGTTGTTGTATAAGTCACTACGCCAAGCTTAGGTCCAAAGTAACTTACAATTATAGCCACTATCAGCGGGCCTCCGGCAAGGCCTAGCTTAAGCGGAGTGGTCATCATTGTGCCAGTAAGAGGAATGCTTCCGAGTATGCAGCCCATTGCAATTCCTATAAATATTGGGATAAGATTCGGATGGTCAAGGAACTTGCGCTCGTCACCAAGAATCTTCTTAACGTGCCCTACCGCGCCCTCGCTTCCTACAACAGTAACAAGGTCGCCTATCTGCAAGCGGAAATCGGCCGCAGGCGCAAGTTCAATGCCGGCACGATAGACGCGGGTAACATTGACACCGAAATTCTTTCTTATATTCAGTTTCTTCAGTTTGGCACCGTTAAGCTTGGGATTTGTAATTGTAATCTTGCGCGAAATCAAGTGCTCGTCAACCTTAAGCCACTCCACCTCCACGGGAGTTCCTATAAGCTTTTCTATATCATTATGAATTGCGTGATTCGCAATGACAAGAATTTTATCGCCCACTTTGAGCGTACTTTTTGAATTGGCAATCTCGCACTCGCCGGTTGCGCTGTGTATAATTCGGGAAACGACAAAATTAAGATTGTTTTTTCTGCGTATCTCCTCAAGCGGCGTATCGGCAACGGCTGCATTTTGCACCTGCAGCGATATGCGCTCCACTGCAATATCATTTTCGCCCTTGTTGCGCCCGAACTTTGCCATTCCCTTATAAAAAGACTTTATAGCTATCATCGCCACAATGCAACCGATAACACCCAGCGGATAGGCAACACTATATCCCAGCGCAATATTCTGGCTGTCAGCGCCATTCATATCCTTGTATGCCGCAGCTGCAGCTCCCATTCCCGGAGTATTAGTAACCGCGCCCGACATTATGCCGGTTATTGTGTCAACCGATTCGCTTGTGAACATTATGAGCAGAAGCGCTGTCACCACATTAAAAAAGACAATTATACAAGTAACAGCATTCAGTTTGAGGCCTCCTGACTTGAAACTTGCAAAAAAGCCGGGACCTACCTGCAGACCTATAGAGTATACAAACAGAATAAGACCGAACTCCTTTACAAAGTGAAGCAGTTCAGCATCAAGCACCATGCCAAAATGCGACATCACTATTCCCACAAAGAGCACCCATGTAACCCCGAACGACACTCCTGCAATCTTTACTCTGCCAAGATAGACGCCTATGGCCACAGCCAGCGCCAGCACAATCATTGAATGGGCAACATTAGTGCCAAAGAAAAGATTCCTGAAAAAATCACTCCAAAATTCCATATTTGTTATTTTTTGTCAACAGATGCAAAGTTACTTCTTTTATTTAAGAACTGTTTAAATTTCTAAATAAAAAAGACAAACAAATAAAGAGCAAGAACTACAAGAGACTGAAACTACAGAAGTTTTCTGTCACGCAAAAGAACATAGATAATCACCGGAGCGCCGATAAGAGGCGTTATTGCTCCAAGCGGCATCATTCCGCTCTCACCCGGAAGCAGGCATATTATATTGCAAAGCAGAGCAACAGCACCGCCAAGCAGTATTGAAGCGGGAAGCAGATGATGATGGTTGCTTGTCTTGAGCACAAGACGCGCAATATGCGGAACAGCAAGACCTATAAATGACACCGGACCGCAGAATGCCGTAACCGTAGCGGTAAGCAGACCAGTGACAGCAAGCATCACTATCTGCACAAGAGGAACATTCACGCCCAAATTTGCAGCGTAGGCATCGCCAAGCAGTATTGCATTAAGCTGCTTCATCATCAGCGCTGTCACAAGAAGCAACAATGCTACTATTGTCACAAACATTGGCATATACTCCATTGACACGGCACTGAAACTGCCCATTCCCCAAATCATGTAGGAATGCACCCCCTCCGATGTAGCGAAATAGTTAAGTATTGATATTGCCGATGAAAATATATAGCTCAGTGCCACTCCTGCAAGAAGAAGATAGAGCCTGTTTCTGAGCATTGAAGATAGCATAAGAATAAGTGCAATAACAAAAAGCGAACCGATAAATGCTCCAAGGAGAATTGCCGCAAAGCCATAAACTCCCAAAGCGCCGGCCACAACTGTGCTTTGCGAGAGAAGTATTACAATGGCTGCACCCAACCCAGCACCGCTATTCACACCAAGCACTTCGGGCCCGGCAAGAGGGTTATTGAAGAGTGTCTGCAATATCAGTCCGGCAACAGATATGGCCGCTCCGGCAAAAAGCGCAGTCAGCGCCCGCGGCAGGCGCACGTCCATTATTATGGTATCCCATTTGCCGCTGCTTTCCCCTAACAGTACTGAACAGACATCAGCAAGCGGAATATCCACAGAGCCAAACAGAATATTTACGGCGAAAAGCACCAGAAGCAGAATCGCTGCAAGCGCCGTCACCAACCATTTATTGCCGCATTCTCTCATAATACCTCATTTTATATCCGGGCATCAGTTCCGGATGAAAAATCGCAACCAGTTCCTTCAACAGCCTTTCGGGATGAAAGGCACTCTCCTCAAAAAGCCTCTTGCAGGCAGTATTGCAGGCAAAGATGTTTCTCTCGGCAAAAGGTCTCAAAAGAGCATATCCTGAATATTCATCAAGCAGGGAAGAGTATGACTTTTCTACCGGGGAATTGTATTTCATCAGCCATATATCGGCATCGGCAGCCCTCTCAAGCACCGTCTCGAAAGAGAGCGGAACAGAACCGCCGCCCTTGCAGTATGAGAAAAGATAATCGGCGCCGGCATCGGCATACATACGTCCCATTGTACTCTCGCCACCTGGCACATACCATGCCGAACTGCTTTTGAGTTCACACAACAATTTAGGGCGCACGGTACTTGCTGCAGCAAGGTCACGGAGTTTTTCATACTCACTGCTAACTTCATTGAAAATAGAATCGGCAATTTCCGCCTTTCCAAAAAGCCTTCCATAGAAACGTATCCACTCGGCCGATGCAAGAGGAGAATTCTCCATATATTCGGCACACTCCACAAGCGGAATATTCAACCGGTCGAGCTTGCCGTACCCTCCATTCTCAAACGGAAGAACCAGAACTGCATCGGGCGACACCTCAAGCAGCCGCTCCGCATCAATATCCATAGAACTGCCGCAATCAGCAACCAGTCCTTCAGAGATTCTGCCGGCAACAGTTTCAACATATATATATCGGGAATCACAAACACCGGCTATGGCATCAACAGCATCAAGCTCCTCAAGAAGTGCTGCATGAGTACCGGAAAAAAGCACAACCCTGCTGAGAGGCGTTCGCAGCAATGTCCCTTCGGGCAACCTATCGGGCAGTTCTTCGGCACGAGGCACTAAAATATAGCGTGCAAGTTCTCCTCCTCCCCAAGGATTGCGCACAGAGACCACCGAATAGCCGTCATAATCGGATATGCTTAAAAGAGAGGAGTATTTCAGAGGCATTTGCCTTCCACCGGAAACCGGCCCACTCTCATTCTTAGCAGAAAGAAGAAGGAACAATGCGAGCAATAATGTCAGTATTGCGCACAATATAAGAATTATACCCGATATTCTGCGGTGGTTCTCCATTAGCCGTTATTGTCGTTTACAATAAGCAGCTGCTGCCTTACACTCTCGGCATGAATTGCCTCAAAGACCTCCTTGACAGAGGCTGCACTAAGACGGCCGTCGCGGTAATATTCCTCACAGCGCTGCATTATTTCATTATATCTGAAAGGCTGGAACACAGTTATTCCTTTATCGCGCTTTATCGCGCCAATCTCCCTTGAAATATTCATGCGCTTTGCCATCAGTTCAATTATTGCATCGTCAATTTCATCAATCTGCCTGCGGTACAGGGAAAAGTCGCACGAACCGGCATTTGAAGAGCGGTGCACCAAACGGTCAAGTATCACAAAAAGTTCATCAGGAGTTACCTGCTGGCGCGCATCGCTCAGCGCGCATACCGGATTGCAATGCGTCTCAACCATTAGGCCATCAAAATTCAAGTCGAGCGCCTGCTGCGAAAGCATCATTATAAGTTCGCGCTTGCCGGCAATGTGGCTCGGGTCGCACAAAATAGGCAGTTCGGGGATACGGCGGCGCAGTTCAAGCGGCAACTGCCACTGGGGGGTGTTGCGGAAATAGGTCTCTCCGTACGATGAGAAGCCTCTATGTATTGTTCCCAACCGGGTAATGCCGGCATTGTTGAGACGCTCAAGAGCACCAATCCAAAGTTCAAGGTCGGGGTTCACCGGATTCTTCACTAAAACCGGCACATCGCATCCGCGCAGAGCATCGGCAATTTCCTGAACCGCAAATGGATTCGCAGTAGTGCGCGCTCCAATCCACAGCAAATCTATTCCTGCCGAAAGGGCCAGTTCCACATGCTCGGCATTGGCAACCTCCGTCGCCACCGGCAAATTGAATTCTTTCTTAACTTTCTGAAGCCAGGGAAGCCCCTCTTTGCCAAAGCCCTCGAAACAGCCGGGGCGTGTACGGGGTTTCCAAAGACCGGCACGGAACAGCGAAACGCCGCGTCCGGCAAGCGCCGCCGCAACGGCAAGAACTTGCTCCTCGCTCTCGGCGCTGCATGGGCCTGCCACAATAGTTGGCGCAGAACTGTTTTTCAATATATCAATGCTATTCAAGTTCATTTATTGCATATTTTAGGGAAAAGCGCATGGGCATTGGCAGTTGTAACCTCAGCCACATGCTCAAGCGGACAGTTATAGATCTCGGCGAGCCTCTGCGCCACAAAAGGCAAATAGGAACTTTCGTTCCTTTTTCCGCGCTTGGGCACAGGAGCAAGATAGGGGGAATCAGTTTCAAGCACAATTCTCTCAAGCGGAACATTTTCAAGAGCCTTGGGCAAACCGGAGTTTTTATATGTAAGCACCCCGCCTATTCCCAAGAAAAATCCTTCATAGCCAAGCAGCCTATGCGCTTCATCCGCACTCCCGGAGAAGCAATGGAACACACCGCTGAGCCCCATGGAACGCTTGCTGTCCATGACTGCACACAACTCATTGAAAGCATTGCGGGAATGTATTGCCAATGGAAGGCCAAATTCCGCCGCCCATGCAATCTGATGTTCAAAAGCATCAGTCTGCTCAGTTTTACGGGTATCATCCCAATAGAAGTCAAGCCCCACCTCACCAATGGCAATGAATTTGCTGTCGTTCTTGAGATGGGCATAAAGTTCATCCAAAGTTTTCCGGTAATCATCGCCAAGTTCCGTGGGATGCAGTCCAATCATGGCATGGCATAATCCGGGATAGCTGCTGCACATTTCATTGATTGCCGGCAGAGAAGATGCATCAATGCAGGGAAGACACAGCGCGCTTACCCCTTCAGCGGCAGCTCGCTGCACGGCGGCAGCACGGTCGCCATCAAACTCCTCTACAAAGAGATGCGTATGTGTATCTACAAACTCAATCATTGCTTTTTTTCCGTTTACGGTCGGGACGTTCATAATATATGACACCGTATTTCGCACACATGCTCAACCTTGCGTCACCGCTGAACGAGGCAAATGCCTTTTCAATCTCGGCCCACGCTTCAAATATTATCTCATCGGCCTCAAAGCGCATATCCGAAATATTCTGCAATGCCTCGCCTGTCCTCTGCTGAAGATATTGTTGGCGGTCATACATCTCCTTAAACATCTCATACACTACTGCAACACGCCCCATTGTGGGGTTATATATGGCAACGCCGCCCTCCGACATTCTGCGGCGCTCGCCCTCAATTACATTTTTTCCCCACTCCAGCACAGACGATTCGGAGAAGAGATTTGGAACTGTGTCCTCATTTTCGGGCAATCCGTAATAGGGACGCTTGCTGCGGTTTATTTCACCGCGCATAATGCTCATGCTCAACACCTGTATAAAGTGCGACACATACATACGCGCCTTTTTGAGCGCCGCCTCATAGTTCTCATTGCCACGCTTGGAAGACTGCTCCTGGACACACTTTCTGTATACCGCAACTTCGGCAGAAAACTTTTGCAGAAAATCCTTAGCCTTGTGATAGGTATTATGAGAGAGCACATTAGTGAATATTCCATTCTCAACACTGCTCTCAACAGCGCTTCTGAGCGCTCTTATCCTGGCCTGGTCGGTTTTGGGCAATCTTCTGTACGGCATTCGGGCGGGTTTCTACAGATTTCTGTTCAACAAAGAATCGGCAAATGCCTTGAGACCGGCTTTTCTTTCAGCAGGAACTGACAGTGCCTCAATATAGCTGTCGCACTCCTCAAAGAGTTCTGCTATACGCTTTTCGCATGCCTCTTTTACACCAAGCTCATTATAAATGCCCGTAAAGAAGGCAATCTTCTCCTGAGCATCAAATTCACTCTTTTCCATCCACTCCTTCATTTGCGAGAGCTGTTCGCGCGAAGCAAGGTTCATAGCCTTTATCAGAAGGAAAGTCTTTTTATTGCAGCATATATCGCCGCCAATTTTCTTTCCAAAGAGAGCCTCGTCGGCATACACGTCAAGCAGGTCGTCCTGCAACTGGAAGGCAAGGCCCATCTTCTCGCCGTAGCTGTAGAGGTTCCGAAGGTCACTCTCTGGCGCATCGGCAAGGATTCCGCCCATTTTGAGTGCTGAGGCAAGCAGCACAGAGGTTTTAAGACGAATCATCTCCATGTACTCCTCTTCGGCAACATTGTCACGATTCTCAAAATCAAGGTCATACTGCTGTCCGTCGCCAATCTCCTTAGCTGTCTCAGTAAAGAGCGACAGAACACGAGGGAGTTTTTCAGCCGGCACATGGGAAAGGAACTCGTAAGCAAGCACCAGCATAGTGTCGCCCGAGAGTATCGCGGCCGTGTCGCCCCACTTTGCACATACAGTAGGCTTTCCCCTGCGAATTGAGGCTCGGTCCATAACATCGTCGTGAATAAGGGTGTAGTTGTGATAGGTCTCTATTGCCGTTGCCGGATAGAGAGCATCTTCTATCTTATCCTTATATATATTATATGCCATAAGCAAAAGTACCGGACGCACCCGCTTTCCGCTCTGCTCAAGAGTGTAGCGGATTGGCGCATATAACTCACGCGGTTCTCTTTCAAACTCAAGTCTTGAAATAAAGCTGTTAACAGCATCCCTTACCTCTTCCCAATTGTACATAACAAATTACTTTTATTAAAAAGAGGCTGTGCAAAATAGCTTTTGACACAGCCTCTTAGACTATAACTTTTTAGTATTTATATTACTGCAGCTTGAAGTTAACAGGCAATGTGTACTTCACGTTAACCGGACGTCCTGCCTGCTTGCCGGGCTGCCACTTAGGCATGCCCTGTACAACGCGCACAGCCTCATCGTCAAGTGACTTGTCGCCTGAAGACTTGATAACCTCAACATTTGCAATTGAACCGTCCTTGCCTACGATAAAGCGAAGGAATACACGGCCCTGTGAACCCATCTCGCGTGCCATGCGCGGATATTTGATATTGTCACCAAGGTACTTCATAAGCGCCGCATTACCGCCCGGGAATTGCGGAGCATCCTCAGCAAAGTCGAATACCTCCTCTTCCTCTGCGCCCTCGTCTACATATATTTCCTCAACATCGCTTACCTCCTCAACGCCTATATCCTCAAGTGCCTGAACCTCAGTCTCCTGCTCCTTGGCCTCCTCCTTCATAATTTCAATCTTGTCTTGAACCTTCTGCTGCACCTGCTTCTTTGGCTGTGGCGGTGTCTTAGGCTTAATAATCTTAAACCTCTTTACTGTGTCGACAAGCTTTATTTCAGCCTGCTTCTTGACAATGGCAACCTTCTCCTCCTTATACTCAAAGGTTGTAAACTCCAATGCTACATACAAAAAAGCAAACACAACAACAAAACCGACTAACAGCCAAGTGAGTTTGTGCTGCTCCAAGTTCGCCTTAGCACTCTTTTTTACTTCAATGTGCTCGCTTCCTTTCAACTGATTGTTCTTCTCCGTATCCATTATTATAATTGTATTTATTTTCTAAAGGGCAAAAATAAACAATATTTTTCAATATGCACGATAAAACATTTTTTTTTTTTAATTTGAGAATATTTTATCTCAATATTCGCGCATAAAACGGAAATTTGTCCGTTATTATCCTATAAAACTTGCCAAAAAAACACACATACTCATTGCCACTGTGCCAAAAAGAAGTATCTTCGCGCAGCACAACACGGCAACCGCTTGCAAAAATAAGCAAATATCATGAAGAGAGAAAACAGAAATATACTTTTTTATTTACTGCTCATTTTACCGCTCACGCTTGCGGCGCAGAACAGCGAATACTCGTTTAACATACTGCGCACGCCCTACTCCTCGCGTGCAGCCGCATTGGGCGGGAACAACATAAGCGTCATTGAGGACGATATAACCATGGGCATGCACAATCCTGCGCTGCTGGCGAACGTATCGGACAACACCGCCAGCCTCTCTTACATGACCTACATGAGCGACAGCAAGATTGCCGGCGCGATGTTCGGAAAGGTCTTTGGCGAGCACTCTTCGGGCGCAATATCGGCAAGATATATCGACTATGGCGAATTTGACGGATATACGGAGGACAACATACACACGGGCACTTTCAGGGCTAAGGACATGGACTTCTCGCTTTCCTACTGCTATCTGCTCAGCGAGCGGTGGAGCGGAGGCGTCACAGGGCGTTTTCTCTACTCCAAATATGCCGAGATGAGTTCCATTGCACTTGGCGTTGACCTTGGAGTAAACTACTACAACCCAAACAATGAATTCTCGCTGTCGTTTGTGATAAAGAATCTTGGCGGACAGGTAAAGGCATTTGAGGAGAAGCATGAAAAAATGCCCATAGACCTGCAGCTGGGGTTCACCAAGCGTCTGGCCCATGCGCCCATTCTCATTTCTCTTACAATGACCAACCTCCACAGATGGGATAAGGCCGACTTCTACAATGCCGACGGCAGTGAGGACAGTTTTGGCGAGTTGCTGCTCAAGCATTTATATTTAGGCGCAGACTTCCTGTTAGGAAAGAACTTCTACGCTTCACTGGGATACAATTACCGCGCAGGCAAGGAGCTCTCCACCGACGGCAACAAATGGGACGGCCTGACAGCCGGAGCCGGACTTCACATAAAAAGAATAAAGTTCGGCATCTCCTACAGCAAACTGCATGTATCATCGTCATCCCTGCTTTTCAACCTCTCATATTCACTGTAATTACAGGAGATGCGCTCCCGATGAAGGCCGCATAAAAATTAAAGACGGTAAATTTAGACCAATTCCGATAATTTCAGGCCGATTCTGTCATTTGTTTGCAATTTCTTTGCTAACTTTACAAAGAAATACAAGTAAAGAAAGGAAAAACAGATAATGAAAAGAATCATCATTGCAATTGACGGTTTCTCGTCATGCGGAAAAAGCACTATGGCAAAGGCCCTTGCACGCAACATTGGCTACCTTTATTTCGACAGCGGCGCAATGTACCGCGCCGTGGCACTCTACTGCATGCAGAACTCCCTTATAACAGACGGCGAGATTGACACTGAGGCCCTGCGCGGAAAGATGAAGGATATACATATTACATTTGAAGCCGACCCTGAGACAAAGAACTCCATAACATTCCTCAACGGCGTGAACGTAGAGCACAGCATACGCTCCCTTGAAGTATCGCGCTACGTCAGCAATGTCGCCGCACTCGACTTTGTGCGCAGCGAGATGGTGGAGCAGCAGAGAGAAATGGGAAAACAGAAAGGCATTGTAATGGACGGACGCGACATAGGCACAACAGTATTCCCCGATGCCGAAATGAAAGTTTTCGTGACAGCATCGGCTGAGGTGCGCGCAAAGCGCCGCTACGACGAGCTTTCGGCAAGAGGCGACAATCCCAACTTCAATGAAATATTAGAGAACGTGCTGCAGCGCGACCATATTGACCAAACGCGCGATGTAAGCCCTCTGAAAAAAGCCGACGATGCAATATTGCTTGACAACAGCAACCTCACGAGAGAGGAACAGATGGAGTGGCTCATAGATACATACAAAAAACTGACAACAGAATGCTAAGGGTTGAAATTGACGACAATTCAGGATTCTGCTTTGGCGTGACAACCGCAATCAGGAAAGCCGAAGAGGAACTGCTTGCAGGCGGCACGCTCTACTGCCTGGGAGACATCGTGCACAACAGCATTGAGTGCGAAAGGCTCAAGCGCCTGGGGCTTGTAACAATCGACCATGCCACTTTCAGCAATCTCCATAACGCAAAGGTACTTTTAAGGGCTCATGGCGAGCCACCCGCAACATACGAAACAGCAAAGAGGAACAATCTTGAGCTAATTGATGCAACATGCCCGGTAGTCCTCAAGCTGCAACAGCGCATAAAGCGCAAATGGGAGGAGATGCCGCACGGCGAAAGCCAGATAATCATCCACGGCCAGGCGGGCCATGCCGAAGTATTAGGGCTTGTGGGCCAAACGAGAGGAGAAGCCATAGTCATTGAGGATTCAAGCCAGATTGACCGCATAGACGAAAGCAAAAATACCTATATATACTCACAGACTACAAAGTCGCTCGACGGTTACCGCAAGATAGTAGAAGCCATAAAGGATAAGGTGCGCAATGACAAGCATTGCGAGTCGTTCAACACCGTATGCGGCCAGGTAGCCGGCAGGATGAACGGCATTGGAGAATTTGCAAAATCGCACGAACTTATATTTTTCGTATGCGGCAAGAAAAGTTCAAACGGCAAAATACTGTTCAACGAATGCAAGAGGGTAAATCCGGAATGCCATCAAATTGAGACACCCGAAGATATTGACCTGTCCTTGTGCGACAACGTAGAATCCATTGGCATCTGCGGGGCCACATCAACGCCCAAATGGCTAATGGAAGATTGCAAGCAAACAATTATAAACTACCATAATAAGAAACAAAATGAGAAGTAAACTTAGTTGCGTAGGCATCCTCACTTCAGGTGGCGATGCTCCAGGCATGAATGCAGCCATTCGTGCAGTTACCCGTGCATGCATTTACCACGGAATAAAAGTCAAGGCCATCTACAGAGGCTTTAAGGGACTTATCACAGGCGAGATTGCAGAATTCAAGACCGAGAATGTAAGTAACATAATCCAGCGCGGAGGAACAATCCTCAAGACAAGCCGTTGCGATGAGTTCAAGACCGAAGAAGGACGTGCTAAAGCCTATGATACACTCCAGAAAGAGGGCATTGACGCGCTAGTTGTTATTGGCGGCGATGGTTCAATTACCGGTGCATACAACCTTGCACGCGAATATGACATTCCCTGCATAGCCCTCCCCGGCACAATTGACAACGACCTTTACGGCACAGACACCACCATAGGCTACGACACTGCCTTAAATACAATCATGGAGTGTGTCGACAAAATCAGAGACACAGCATCGTCACATGAGCGTCTTTTTATAGTTGAGGTAATGGGCCGCGATGCAGGTTTCCTTGCCCTCAACGGAACAATTGCCACCGGTGCTGAGGCTTGCGTGCTGCCTGAAATCGACCCTGAGTTTGAGCGAATTAACCAGTTCATCGCAAACGGATTGCGCCGCACAAAGAGCAGCAGCATCGTACTCTTTGCCGAAGGCCGTGAGAAGGACTACAACATTATGGAAGTAGCAGAAGGCATGCGCCAGAAGTTCCCTGAACTTGACGTAAGAGTATCTATTCTCGGTTATCTTCAGCGCGGCGGAAGCCCAACAGCCAATGACCGCATACTTGCCAGCCGCCTTGGCGTAGCAGCCATTGACGCACTGCTTGAAGGACAGCGCAATGTGATGATAGGACTAAGAAACAACGAAATTGTCTATATTCCTTTCACAAAGGCAATCAAGGACGACAAGCCCATTGACAAAGAGACCGTACGCGCTCAGGAAATTCTTGCATCATAAGAAAGTGTTTGAATTTCTAAAAAACATACTATTTGCCTTGCGCGAAAATAGGCTGCACTCGCTTTGCAATTTGTAAACAAGTTTACATTGCGCTCGTTTGCACTATTTTTGTGCTCTATAAATAATTTGACTATATAAATTCAAACAGCTTCTAAGAAGCAGAAAACCATATAAGCAAATAGGGAAAAACGCTCGCGTTTTTCCCTATTTGCTTATAACTGCATCCATCACCACATCATGCGCTTCAGAAGGAAGCTGTCCCACAATCTGTTCACTAAAGCAGACACCAATCTTCAGCCCCCGGAAGCCTTCGCGCGAAAGATACTTGTCATAATACCCTTTTCCGCGCCCCATACGGGCCCCGCCCTTTGTAAAAGCCACACCTGGAACAACCACAACATCAATATCGGAAGGGGAAACCGGAGTTCCTGCCACCGGTTCAAGAATACCGAAAGCACCATGGCAAAGAGCACCAGCGCCATAACGATAGAACTGCATAACATCACCCTCCACCTTAGGCAGCAGCACATTCATTTTCATTGACAGCTCCTCAACAAGCGGCCATATATCGGGTTCATGCCCAAATGGGGCAAAAAGCGCCACCACCCTGCACTCGCTTGAAAGAATTCGTTCTCTTAAAGCCGTGCATATCAGCGCCGAGCGCTCTTTCATACTCTCCTGCCCAAGTGCCGACAAAACGGCACGCATTTCTTTTCGCAAAGCCTTTTTATCCACGTCCGCCATCGTCAAGAGAATCATAAAAACCGAGCATCTTAGAAGCAGCCTCAAAAGAAGAGACCTTGCCGGCAAGAAGCAGCTGCTCATACCGCGAGAGCATCTCAGCCATTCCCGGCGCATTCATAAATCGCGTTCTCAACTGTTCGTCAATGGTCTCATACATCCAATATTTCGACTGTCCGTGACGCCGCTGCTGAAACACGCCGTTGCCCTTCACCTTTTCAATATAATCGAAAATCATATCCCAGACCTCCTTTATTCCAATATCATAGAAACCGGAATATGTAAGAACCTGAGGCCGCACCCCGCTGGCAGGCATTGGGAAAAGATGAAGCGCATTCCGCAAATGCACAGCCGTGCGCTTTGCCTCCTCCACATTGCTTCCGTCGGCCTTATTGATTACAATACCGTCGGCCATCTCCATTATGCCGCGCTTAATGCCTTGCAGTTCGTCTCCTGCACCGGAAATCTGTATCAGCAGAAAGAAATCAACCATTGAATAGACAGCAGTCTCGCTCTGCCCCACGCCTACTGTCTCAACAAACACCTTGTCATATCCGGCCGCCTCGCAAAGCACAATTGTCTCGCGCGTCTTGCGCGCTACTCCGCCCAAAGAGCCGGCCGAAGCGCTCGGCCTTATAAAAACGCCATCCCTTAGAGCAAGACGCTCCATGCGTGTCTTGTCGCCCAATATACTGCCCTTGCTTCTCTCACTGCTTGGGTCAACAGCCAACACTGCGAGTTTCCCGCCGCAACGGTCGAGAACATGCATGCCAAATGCATCAATGGAGGTGCTTTTTCCTGCTCCCGGCACGCCTGTAATGCCTATGCGCACAGAATTCCCCGAATAGGGAAGACAGCGCTCAACCACCTCGCGTGCTATTGCCCTATGCTCAGGCAGCATACTCTCTACAAGAGTGACCGCCCTGCTCAGAACCACTGTGTCACCGCGCAGTATGCCCTCAACATAGTCATTCACAGAGAGAACTGCCGCACGCTTGCGGCGCATTGATGATATATAAGGGTTAATTGAAACCGGCGCTTCAACTCCGGCGTTTACCTTAAGCCCCTTGTAAGCCTTGTCATTTTCAGGATGTTCCATAACAAACGCACTATTACACATGCGAAGTTAACATATTAAAAAGGCAAAAACAATAGAAGGCACAAAAAATGCCTTCTATTGTTTTTGTTGCAACCCGGATATTCAAGACCGGGCATTATGCAGATGCTTACTTGTTCATTGCAAAGCAGTCATTCATCATGCCGCGAACCATGTCAATGCCGTTCTCGTCAAGAGTGACGTTAACAACATCGTTGCCCATGTAGAGCTGTGCTGTATTCTCGTCAACCAGTTTCACGAGCTTAGTCATCTGGTTGTTATATTCTGCACTCCAAACCTTCTCAGCCTCATCAAATACAAGGTTCATTGAAGTCTCGCCGTTAGAAATCACATAACCATTCTCCATTGCTGTAACCTGAACCTCTTCGCCCTTGCTGTTCTTTACAACCTTAGTCTCACCCGGCTCCATAACGAGGTTGTTGCCAGTCCAGAACTCAATAGAGTTAAGAACCACACCGTCAACAAGCATTGCAATCTCATAAACAGGAACAATGTGCAGAGCAATGAACACAAGTTCGTTTACCCACTTGTTGCTGAGGTTCTCATTCCAGTCCTTGATATTGTTTGTCAAACGGAAAGAACCAATACATGATGAGAAAAGAATTGTTGCAGAAAGCAACACCGCTGTCAATTTAAAGTGCTTTTTCATAATGGTAATATTTGAGTTAATAAATAATGTATGCTATATTTGCCCGCAACCGTTTGCGATAGTGCAAAATTATCATTTTTTCAGTAAAAAAAAACTTTACACGCCTTTTTTTTCAAAAATATTTAAACCTTGTAATAAAATGTCGGCATAACAGGGCAAAACCCCCAAAAGAGACGCGTCTCTTTTGGGGGTTTTGCTCTGTCAGATTATCTATTAAAGCACGCCGTTTACTACAAGGGACTTTACAAGTGAATAGAACTTCTCCACTGTGGGAATTTCCACGCGCTCTGTAGGCGAGTGAGGCGACATCAGGGTTGGGCCGAACGATACCATATCCATACCCGGATAGTTTGTAGATATAATTCCGCACTCAAGACCCGCATGGATTACGCGCACATCAGGCTCTTTGCCGAACATATCGTTGTAAGCCTTCTTGAGAGCAGCAAGCAGCGGAGAATTCACATTAGGCTGCCAGCCGCTGTAACCGCCGCTCAGTTCCACCTTCATGCCTGCCATTGCAAAGCAGCTTGAAAGCTGAAGAGCAAGGAACTCCTTCATTGTATCGCATGAACTGCGGGCAAGGATATTTATTTCGGCCTTGCCATCGGCAATGCGGACAATTGAGAGATTGCTTGAAGTCTCCACAGTGTCGGGAATTGTAGGGATAAAGCGCAACACACCGTTGTGGCAAGCCAGGATTGCATCAATCAGGTTATCCTGAATCTCCTCGGGGACAACAGTCTCAGGCATTTCGCACTCAGCAACGGTAATAGTTATGCCCTCCTCAATTGTTGCATACTCGCTGTTATAAAGAGCCTCGTACTTAGCAGCAATGCCTTTAAGTTCCTCTACAGCCTCAGCGGGGAGTGTCAGCACAGCCTCGCAGCTTGCAGGGATTGCATTGCGCATGTTGCCACCGTTCCAGCTGGCAAGAACAACGCCGCACTCATCCATGGCCTCACGGACGAAACGCGCCATAAGCTTATTGGCGTTTCCGCGTCCGGCATTTATCTCAAGGCCTGAGTGACCGCCTCGCAATCCCTTCAGCTGAACCTTTACGGCAACATCCTCGTTGTCACTGCCCTCTTCCATGAATTCCAAAGTAGCAGTAATGTCAAGACCACCGGCACAGCCAATATAGAGAACACCCTCCTCTTCCGAATCAAGGTTCAGCAACAGGCTGCCCTCCAGTTCACCGCCTTTAAGGCCGAATGCACCGTACATGCCTGTCTCCTCATCGGCTGTAATAAGGGCTTCAAGCGGACCATGCTGAATAGTTTCGTCCTCCATAATTGCCATGATGGCAGCTACGCCAAGGCCATTGTCTGCACCAAGAGTTGTATCATCGGCATAGAGCCAGTCGCCCTTAACCACTGTGGCAATGGGGTCGTTCACAAAATCGTGCTTGCTATCGGGAGTTTTCTGGGGCACCATATCCATGTGCGCCTGGAGTATTATGCCCTTGCGACCCTCAAGACCCGGTGTAGCAGGCTTGCGCATAATGATGTTTCCGGCCTCATCCTGCCAAGTCTCCACATTGATGCTCTTGCCAAAATCGAGCAGGAACTTCTGTATTTTCTCAAGATGTCCCGAAGGACGCGGAACCTGTGTAAGTGCCTCGAAGTGCTTCCACACCTCACGGGGCTGCAAATCTTTAATTGTCATAAGTCATTCTTTTTTATTGGTTGATTTTCTTATCTGCAACATTACAAGCGCATATATGCCAAGCAGAGCTACAAGCAATGTCTGCGTGCTATGAACTATTAACGCAAAAACCGATGCATTTGCTTTGTCGACACCGTAAAGCAGCATTATACTAATTATCGCGGCATGCCATGGCCCGGCACCGTTAGGTGTTGGAACAACAACCGCAATGCTTCCGGCGACAAAGAGCATCAGCCCCGCCGCAAGCGACAGCCCGCCCGTAAACTCAAAGCAGAAAAAGCATAGATAGAACTGCATAAAATAGCAGAACCATATACCCACTGTCTCAAGCACAAACAGCCAGCCGCTCTTCATTCTGGTCAGCGACACTGCGCCTAATATAAAATTGGAAAGGAAAGTCCTGAGCCTTCTCCAAAAAGCCATTTTACGCAGCAATATGTAAAAGAGCACAGCAACTGCGGCAGCCGACAGCAGCAGGATTGCCCATCCCCCCACTGATTCAAAAATGCCGTCAAGCGACGTCACCCCGGCATCACTGAGAAAACGGACAAACACAGGCCACTGCAATGACACGGCAAGCAGTGTTATAAGCAGCACCATAAGGGTGTCAATAAGCCTTTCCGTAACCACAGTTCCCAATGACTGCGCAAACGGCACATGCTCATGCTGTTCAAGAACCACACAACGCGAAACCTCCCCTACACGCGGCACAACAAGATTTGCCGCATAAGATACGAAAATTGAGTTTACCACTACACTTGACGAAGGCTTGTAGCCTATGGGCTCAAGAGTAAGTTTCCAGCGCCATCCCCTGAGCACATGGCTCATTATGCCAAAGAATGTTGACACAGCAAACCAGAACAGGTCCATTTCGCGCAATGAACTCCAGAGTTGCGAAAAGTCAAAGTCATCGTAGACCATGAAGAGAATCAGCGCACCCAATACAATGGGCAATACTGTCTTTAATATGCGGCTGAAAATCTTTTTCACAACTTCAGAATTATTCTATAAATTAGCAATCTATTATTTTTGCCGGTTGGTTCTCGTTCCACCCTTCAAAAACTTTGTCGGGGAAATAACTTCGCGAATATAGGATAAATTTTCAAGAAATTCAAAAGGGTTTCTTAATATTTTAGTTACCTTTGTGCCGTTTGAGAGCACGAAAAAGCTCTCAGGAACTGTTATCGGCAAGTTTTTCGCAAAGGTAACAATTATCCAGCTACAACACCTCTTTTTTAGGAACAAAAATTAAAACAGTTCAGCGGCAATGAAAACAGTAACAGCAAAAAAGAGATTAGGCCAGCACTTCCTTACCGACCTGTCAATTGCAAGAGACATTGCAGATACGGTTGATGCATGCCCGGGCATAGGCATCCTTGAGGTTGGTCCAGGAATGGGAGTACTAACACAGTTCCTGCTTGAAAAGCAGCGTCCGCTGAAGGTTGTGGAAATTGACGAGGAATCAGTGAGCTACCTGTGCAAGAACCTTCCGCAGCTGAAGGAAGAGAACATAATCCCCGACGATTTCCTGAAGATGCGCCTCGACCGTCTGTTCGGCGGCGAACAGTTCATGCTCATAGGCAACTACCCCTATAACATATCAAGCCAGATATTTTTCAAGATGCTTGAATACAAGGATTATATCCCCTGCTGCAGCGGCATGATACAGAAAGAGGTGGGCGAACGTCTTGCAGCCGCTCCCGGAACAAAGGCATACGGTATCCTCAGCATACTGATACAGATTTGGTACGACGTAGAATATCTCTTCACCGTCAACGAAAATGTATTCTCTCCGCCACCCAAGGTAAAGAGCGCTGTTGTTATAATGAAACGCAACAGCCGCACGTCCTTAGGATGCGACGAGGCCCTGTTCAAGAAGATAGTCAAGGGCACTTTCAACCAACGAAGGAAAAAACTGAGAAATTCAATTCAGCAGATAGTGGGAAAGGATTCGCCACTCCTGAACGACCCGATACTTGAGAAACGCCCCGAACAGCTCTCAATAGAGGAGTTCATTGAGCTTACCAAAAAGGCAGAGAGCGAAATCCCGAACTGAAAAGCCCGCGGAAAGAAGACGGTGGCCGGAACAGCTTACCGGCAATAAAGACATTTACAGCCAAAAGGGTAACTTACTTATGACAAAGGACTTTATAAACTACATAAAGGAACTGATTGAGCAAAAGGACTCAGTGCTTCTGCAGGAGAAAATCTCCAAGATGCACCCTGCCGACATTGCTGAAATCTGCCTTGAACTGGATATAGAAGAGGCACGCTTCCTCTACCGCCAGCTCGACAACGAAAAGGCTGCCGACGCACTCACCGAGATGGATGAGGACATGCGTAACGAACTCCTTGAAGAACTTCCCTCCGAGGCAATTGCCAAGCGCTTTGTCAACTACATGGATACCGACGATGCCGTTGAGATTATCCGTGACATGGACGAGGAGAAGCAGGAAGAGGTTCTTTCGCACATCAAGGACATTGAGCAGGCAGGCGACATTGTAGACCTTCTTCAATACGACGAAGACACCGCCGGCGGTCTCATGAGTACAGAGATGGTTGTCGTTAACGAGAACTGGAGTATGCCCGAGTGCCTCAAGGAGATGCGCCGCCAGGCCGAAGAGCTTGACGACATCTATTATGTATATGTAGTTGATGACGACGAGAGGCTTTGCGGCCTGTTCCCGTTGACCAAGATGATTACAAGCCCATCCGTGTCAAAGGTTAAGCATGTAATGAGCACCAAGGTGGTAAGCGTAGACGTTGACACCCCAATTGACGAAGTTACGCTGCTAATTGAGAAATACAACCTTGTGGCAATTCCTGTTGTAGACAAGATTAACCGCCTGGTGGGACAGATTACCGTCGACGACATCATGGACGAGGTGCGCGAGCAGACTGAGCACGACCAGCAGCTGACCGCCGGTCTTACCCAGGACGTGGAGACAAACGACAGCGTCTTTGTACAGACAAAGGCGCGCCTGCCCTGGCTCATAATAGGCATGCTTGGAGGAATCGGTTCGTCAATACTCCTCAACTGCTTCACAAGCACCTTAGGCAACCACCCCGAAATGGCGCTGTTCATCCCCCTGCTTGCCGGAATGGGAGGAAACGTAGGCACACAGTCATCAGCAATCGCCGTTCAGGGACTTGCCAACAACTCATTGAACTCCAATCACATATTCAGGCACATACTAAAGGAGCTTGTAGTAGCCATTGTAAATGCCACTATACTCTCGCTCATGGTATACATGTACAACTTTTTCATGTACGAGCCATTTGACATTGTAACCCTGTCAGTGCCTATAAGCCTGTTCGTGGTTGTACTTTTCGCATCATCCTTCGGCACAATGATTCCCATGGTGCTTGAACGCATGAACATAAACCCCGCCGTAGCCACAGGGCCTTTTATTCAGATTATAAATGACCTCAGCGGAATGACATTCTACATGGTAATATCAATGATACTCAGCAGCCTCATGACCTGATTCCTGCAATGAGATACAAACAGCAAAAAGCAGCCGCAGCAAAAGCAGCCGGCTGTTTTTTGCATTATATAAGATTTTGCGGGCAGCAAAACTTCCATTTACAAAAAAGAAGCGTACATTGACAAAATACAAACAAATGATAAAAAAGCAGGCAATTTGTATCTTTTTTTCCACAAAATAACTTATTTTAGCAAACAATTACATATTGCAACACAAACAAGCAATCAATATGAGAGCTAACAAACTAATATTCAAGGCGATATACATATTATTATGTATATTATGCCCACTGCAGGCATTTGCGCAGAAAGGCACAAGCATCACCGGCACTGTAACCGACGAGCTTGGCGACCCCATGCCTATAGCCACAGTTACAGTAACAGAGAACGGCAAACTTGTAAAGGGAGTGAACACCGACATCAACGGCGACTTCAGTATTGAAATCAATGCAGCCAACGGAGACTACATTCTTTCAGTAACCTTCATTGGCTACAAGACTGAGAAAATAAAGCTAACCCCAGAGGTGGCAAAGAAGCACATAAAAGTCTCCTTGAGGACAGATGACGCCCTGCTCTCCGAAGTAACAGTTGTTGAGGACGGATACGCACGCCTTCCGCGCAAGGACATGGTGGGAGCATTTACCACCGTAAAGGCCGACGATATAATGATGCCGGCCTACCAGAGTGTAGACCAGATGCTTCAGGGAAAAGTTGCCGGCATGTCAGTTGTGAACACATCGGCTCGCGTAGGAGCATCGCCCAAAAT
This sequence comes from Bacteroidaceae bacterium, assembly GCA_017516885.1. Lineage (GTDB taxonomy): Bacteria > Bacteroidota > Bacteroidia > Bacteroidales > Bacteroidaceae > HGM04593. The sequence goes on along the minus strand of JAFXAR010000026.1, from coordinate 75,893 downwards.
CACCATCCGCGGAACATCCACAATCCTTGGCAACAGCGACCCGCTGTGGGTTGTTGACGGTGTAATACAGGAAGACCCGCTCTCCATTGACATGAGCTCTGCCATAACATCGGACATGAGAGAGCTCATTGGCAACCAGGTATCATGGCTGAACCCACAGGACATTGAAGAGATTACAGTTCTTAAAGACGCCTCAGCAACAGCCATTTACGGTTCTAAGGCATCAAACGGAGTTATTGTAATCACCACCAAGAAGGGCGTGCCGGGACGCATCAGCGTAAACTACAACACAAACTTCTCGGTAAGAGAGCGCCCCACATACGAAATGTACGACTTCATGAACTCCTACGAGCGCATACAGTTCAGCAAGGAGGCCTACGAGGCCGGCGTCCGCTACCAGAGCGAGCCGCTGCCGCAGATTTACACATACGAAGGCCTCATGTCAATGTTCAACAAGCGCATGATTACCGAAGAAGAGTTCTCGCGCCAGCTGCAAAGGCTTGAGACCGTAAACACCGACTGGTTCGACCTTCTCACCCGCAATTCAGTGAGCCAGAGCCACAACCTGAGCATTTCGGGCGGAACAGACAAATACACCTACAACGCCTCAATAGGCTACCAGAACAACAAGGGATACGAAATAGGCAACGACAACGACCAGATAACCGCGCGCCTGAGCATCAACAGCAACGTCAACGACAAGCTGTCCATCAACGCACAGCTGAACGGAAGCATCAGGAACGCCGACGGCTACGGAGCAGGCGTCAACCCCTACACATACGCCATGAACACAAGCCGCGCAATACCGGCCTACGAGGAGAATGGCGACCCAGCCTTCTATTCAAGATACTACACCTATCAGTACAACACACAGCTGGGCGGCAAGAACCAATACTCCTACAACATCTTCAACGAGATGGCAAACAGCTACTCGGCGAACCGCGGAACAAACTTCAACGCATCAATAAACGTATCGTACAAGATTCTAAACTGGCTCACCTACCAGGGAACAGCCAACATGGCAGTAACCGGCAACAAGAGCGAAAGCTACTCAGGAGAAAAGACCTCGCGCGTGGAGCAGCTCTACCGCGGCTACGCCTACGGCACTGAAAAGGCCGGTTCTGACCGATTCAATGCCGCACTCATGCCCTACGGCGGCGTGCTCAACCAGGCCAACTCACAAGGCCTCTCATACAGCACATCGCACCGCCTGCAGTTCAGCAAGCAGTTCAACCCCGACCACCGCCTGAATGCCATGCTTGGCATAGAAGTCCGTTCAAGCGAGAGCACAAGCGAGGGTAATACCGTTTGGGGATACGTTCCCGAGCGCGGTTCAATACTTGTATCGCCCACCCTCCCCGAAAACTTCAAGCCCATAGGCAGCGACGTTTCTGTAGGCTGGGGAGCACTCGCACAGCTCTACCGCGGCGGCTGGAACAAACTCTCAACAACAACCAACTACATGTCGTTCTTTGCCACAGTGGCATATTCGTTCAAGAACCGCTATGTAGTGAACATAAACGTGCGCTCCGACGCATCGAACCGCTTCGGACAGGATGTAAACAAGCAGTTCGACCCCACATGGTCATTCGGAGCATCATGGAAAGTAGCCCAAGAGCCATTCATTGCAAAGCACGCCGAATGGCTCGACCAGATGAACCTCCGCGCCTCATACGGCATACAGGGCAACGTGGTCAACTCACTCAGCCCCGAAATGATTGTAACCTACCAGGGACTGCTCCAGAGCTACAACGAGTACTACCTTACTATAACAAGCCTGCCTAACAAGCAATTGAAGTGGGAGCGCACAAAGTCGCTTAACCTGGGACTTGACCTGTCGCTTTTCGGAATCACCTTGAACCTGGAATACTACAACCGCAGGTCAAATGCAATCATCAGGCAGGACATTGCACAGGAGTATGGTATGTCAAGCATGCCGCTCAACGGTGGCAAAATCACCAACAGCGGTATTGAGGCCACCCTTAACTTCACCCCAGTCCGCACCAAGAATTTAGTGTGGACCATAGGCCTCAACGCCGGCAAGAACTGGAACAAGTCGGAGAGCGACGACCGCACGGCAAAGGCCGACGAACTTACACATACCGACTTCCTCAACGGCAACAGCAGCCGCCCGCTCAAGAAGGGCTACCCGCTGTCAGCATTCTGGTCGTACAAGTTCACCGGCCTTGACGGCAAGAACGGTTACCCGACATTCCTGCACGCCTCATACGAGCAGCCCGATGGCGACGGCAGCGTTGACCCCACCACATTCCTTGTCTACTCAGGACAGAGCGAGCCCGACTTTTCAGGCGGTTTCAACACCCGCCTCCGCTGGGGGAACTTCAACATCGGCATTGACTTTGCAGTGGCACTGGGAGCAAAGAAGCGCCTTCCCAATCCCTACTCCACATTCACATACGGCAAGATGCCCGATATATTCAGCAATCTTTCAAAAGAGCTGAACAGCCGCTGGAAGCAGCCGGGCGATGAAGCGCACACAAACATCCCTGCGCTCTACACCTCGGTACGCGACCTCTACAACCTCTACATCCCCAACGGACTGTACGACAACATCTACTCAATGTGGGCACAGTCCGATGTAAGAGTTGCCGATGCATCGTTCCTCCGCTGCACACAGATTTCGCTCTCCTACAACATACCAAGAAACCTTTGCAAGAAAATAGGCCTGGCACGAATTCAGGTAAGCGCAAACATAAACAACCTCTTTGTAATAGCAAGCGACGACTGGAAGGGATACGACCCCGAATTAGGCTACAGCATCCAGCCGCGCATCTATTCATTAGGACTGAGTATAGGACTTTAACACACAAGCAACCATGAAGATGAAACATACAATACTTGCCTGCATTGCAGCAATGGCACTTACATCCTGCGGCGATTTTCTTGAGCCCGATTCAGAAAGCGAGTTCGTTCCCGAAGATGCCACCTCCCTCAACGAGCTGCTGCTTGGAGAGGCATACCAGCGCAACGACATGAGCGGTTTCAACATATTCCTCGGACTTCTTGAGGACGACATAGAGGCAGCCCCCTACCAGACACCAAACGAAGGCTTTGACGGCAACCTCTACCTCGCCTCCTACACATGGCAGCCCGACATGTTCAAAATGATGGAAGAGGCCGGTGCGGGACATATAAACATGTACGAGACATATTACGAGGTAATACTTGGCACAAACGCCGTTATTGACCATCTCGGCAAAATCAGCGATACCGAAGAGAACAAGAATAAGGTAAAGGCACAGGCATACGCCCTGCGCGGTTTCTACTACCTGAACCTTGTAAACATCTTCGCTCCGCCCTACAGCGCAGACCCCGAAGCGCTTGGCGTGCCCCTTAAGCTCAGCAGCGGCATTGAAGCAAGCGAGGACTATCTGAAAAGAAAGAGCGTAGCCGAAGTATACGCACAGATTCTTGACGACCTCCACACCGCCGAAGCGGCCTATCTTTCACTCCCCGAAAGCGAGCAGTGGAGCGACAACTACCGCACCAGCCTTCCAATGGTGCAGCTGACACTCTCGCGCACCTACCTCTACATGGAGAACTGGGAAAAGGCCGCAGAATATGCAAAGCTTGTAATGGACAACAGCCGCTTTAAGCTTGTTGACCTCAACAGCATACCGCTGACAGGAGTAAACGATGCCGGCGAGACAGTAAGAACCTATATGGTATTCCCCACATACTCCTCAAGCGAGACCATTTGGCCCTACGGAAATGTTGAGGACATGTTCAAGTGGACCTACAACGGTGCAAATACAAGCAATTCCATTACCGGCAACAAGATGCACGCCTACTTCCAGGCATCGAAGGAGCTGCTTGACACATACGTCGACTATGACCTGCGCCTGACCAGATACATTGTACAAGCCCCCACCGGAGCAAGCAACGGCGAACTCATGCACATGGCATACGGCAAGATAAATGTAGGCACAAACTACTATCTGCCGCAGAATGCAGTAGGAGTGTTCGGCCGCTGCATGCGCCTCTCCGAGGCCTACCTCAATTACGCCGAGGCCATGGCCATGCTTGGCGGCAACGGCATAGCAGAGGCAACAGACGCATTGAACGCACTGCGTGAAAAGAGATTCGACCCCGAGGACTTTGAAGCAGAGGCCTTCTCAAGCCAGGACGAGCTTATTCAGTTCATACGCGACGAGCGCCGCCGCGAGCTCTGCTTTGAAGGACACCGCTGGTTCGACCTTCGCCGCTGGGGAATGCCCTCAATAACACACAAATGGCACAACAGCGCCGAGTCGTCAGACACCTACCGCCTTGAGGAAGGCGACCTGATGTACGCAGTGCCCATCCCCGACGAGGCAATGAACATGAACTCAAGCCTTGTACAGAACGAGCTTCCCGAGAAGCGCATGCCAATATCAGAATAAATAATGACAGCCATGAAAAGATATATAAACTTAACAGCAATAATGCTCTTGCTTGCCTTCGCCTTCACAGCATGCAGCGAAGAGGATGCAATAACCCCATCGGGCAACTACTCCCCCATACGCGGCGGCTTCCCGCAGGGCGACACTGAGTACGACTCCATTATAAACAGCATAAAGAACGAATACGGCGTTTATCTGCTTTACAAGGATATAACCGAAGAGGACCTTAACCGCGACTGGGTATCGGCCGGCACAGGAGACATTTATGTGGCCGGATACGAAAACGAGCGCGAAGACTGGTCGTGGAACCTGCCCGCAGAACATCTGCCCTTTTATGTAAACTACTTCAACAACTACATATTCCCCAACATAAACAAAGAATTTGCCAACGCCACACTGCCTGTAAAGATATACATGATACACAATCTGCGCACAGAGCCGCGTGACTTTGGCGACGACAGCGGCCAGCAGGAAGGCGGCGGAACAGAGACCGACCCGTTCAAGTCGATAAAGTTAGGCAACTTCGACAACTGGGCAATCAGTTTCAAGGACGAGGTAATTACCGGCGGCGATGCCGCATACGCACTCCGCCAGCAGCGATGCATATTCATGTCGCAGCTCATATACAATTCCATTGAAAAGGGCGGAATAACCTCCCCAGACGATTTTTGGACAGGGTTTGATTTCAGCGCCGACAAGAAAATGAACCATGTTGACCCCTCAAAGGCCAACTACAAATACAAGTTAGGGTTTGTTGACATGATAAACGACAATTTCGGTACAGGAGTGCTGAAACAAGTATGGGCGCCGCCCTACGCAAGCGAAACAAGCTGCTACTATTGGGAGAAAGACAAATACCCCAGCTACAACCTCTTCACCACATACATAAAGAATGCCATGTGGCTTACCCCCGAGGAGTTTGAGGCACGCTATCCCTCAAGCAAGTACCCTATGATAAAGGAGAAATACGACATTGTCGTAAAGCACATGCTCGAGAAATATGGAGTAAACCTCGTTGGCATAGCAAAAGGACTAAACAAGTAACCGGCCATGCGTTTAAGGATTACATTTTTTGCCATTGCGGCTGTAATATTCACTTCGCTCTCCTGCAGCAATCATGCCGGCGCAAACAAAACAGACCCAAAACAGGAGCAGCAACAGGAGTGCCCGCCTGCCGTTGTCGACACAGCATGGCAAAAAGAGCATGCCAGTGCCGGAGAAATCATTGAAACATATTTGGCGGTGAGGCAAAGAATAGGCAACGGCTGCCCCTCCCTGCACACAAAGAACCTGTGCAACTACATCTGGAGCAGCGGAGAGTACATGTTCAAATGCAGGGGAAAGAACGCCGACATACACGAACTGTCCAAGCATATTGAGGACATTTCCCTTGACGACAAGCATGTTGAGGCATTCATGATTGAGCGCGACACAGCGCGCTTTGCCGACCACTATTTCACCCTAAAGGCAATGAAGCAAGGAAGCAGCTTCGATGAATCCCGCGACGGCATAACAATTACAGTATTCTACCCACCAAGAAGCATGAACGGCAACGACTATGCCAAGATGAAAGAGGTATTCTCGTGCAAGAACAGCGCCCTCCACATAGCATACATGAAAAAGCTCAAGTTCCCATTCCGCAACAGCGGATGCTGCGAAGAGTTCTATGCAATAAGGCCGCTCATTGAACAGAATGTGGCCGGCAGCAAGCTCAAGAGCGAAATAATAGCTCTTTTTGACGAGTACAAGCACCTGATGCCGGGGAGCAAGGCTGCCGACGCACGTTTTTTGCACACCAACGGCAAGGAGTGCCGCCTTTCCGACTACAAAGGCAAAGTCATAGTCATTGACGTATGGGCAACATGGTGCAGCAGCTGCCTTAAAGGCTTCAAGGCCTATTCCGAGCTCAGCAGCAAATACCGCGGAAGCGACGAAATTGTATTCCTTACAGTATCAATAGACCGCAGCGACAAGAAGAACGCCGTGCTTGCACTCATTGAAAAGAAGAATCTTGGCAGCACCGTCAACCTTCTTACCGGCTGCCCGGCAGAATCTCCTTTTGAAACCGCCTATAAAATTTCAGGCATACCGCGCTGCATTGTAATTGACAAAAGCGGCAACATAGTTAGCGCATACGCCCCACCGGCAGGCGGCGGGCTTGAAGAAATCATTGCCAAGCTTTTGAAATAAAGCACAGCGGCATGCGCCATTCCTGAAAGTGTTAATTTCAAGCATCATCAAAGTTAATGCGAATCCGAATATTTCACAATTCGGACAAAATCACTAATTTTGTACATTGAACCTTAATATAATAGAAATGAAGAAATTTTTACTTTCACTTTTCTGCCTTGTTCTTATGGCAGCAAACGTGAGTGCAGAGACCTACACTCACACATTCAAGAGCGGCGACCTTGCCACCGAAGGCGGTACAGTAACACTCAGCGACATTGAGTGGAACGCAACAGCAACCGGCTACATAGGCTGGAACAATAATGGCAAAGGCATTCAGATTGGCAAAGCGGCTGAAGTGTGCCCCTCATATACCCTCTCTACATCCGCACTTGCAGAATGCACAATCAAGAGCATTACAGTAAACAGCAGCACGGCTTCAGGCGGCGATGCAAAACTCACAATAAAAGTGGGCGACAAGACATCGGACACATACGAACTTGTAACCGGCAACACAGCCTATACATTCAATTGCAGCGATGCATCGGGCGAAATTTCAATAAGCTGGGAAGCAACTGTAAAAGCATATTACATAAGCAGCATCACAATTGAATACACCCCTGCAGCAGGCATGGTAACAGTAGCCAAGCCTGAGTTCAAGACACCGGTTGCCGTGTACGCCGACAAAGTTCAGGTAACAGCAGAATCGGCCGACCAGAGCACAGTCCTCTACTACACACTCGACGGCACAGAGCCAAGCTACGAGGACTATGTAAACGAAACCGGCACAACAAAGTGCAGCAAATACTATGTAATGTACTTCAACCTTACAGAAACCACAACAATCAAGGTAATTGCAGTAAAGACCGACGGCGATGCCGTATTCAAGAGTGCAGTTGCAGAGCAAACCTACATTGTATCCCGCACAATGCCCTACATTCCCGCCAGCGACATAAAGTCGGGCCGCAAATACGCCATAGTTGCAGCCGACAGCGCAGCAACATATTTCTATGGTGAGAAGGCATACGGTTATCTGCCCACCATTGCAGCCCGCAGCGCAAACGGCAACTACATTGAAACCGTAGAGTGCGCCGGATTCACATTCACTGCAGTTGACGGCGGATACACAATCCAGGACGAGCTCGGACGCTATGTTTACCGCACCGGCACACACAACAGCTTCAACTACGCTGCCGAAAAGCCTGCTGAGGGCGCAGTTTGGAGCGTTTCAACAGACAGCGAAGGCAATGCAGCAATTTCATGCGACGGATACACAATCCACTACTCAACCAAATATGAGACATACGGATGCTACCCTGCCGAAATGATTACAGAGGAGCATGTGCTTCCTAAGCTCTACATGCAGCGCGAATACCCCACATTCACAGTTACACCCGCCAAGGGCAGCACATTCAGCGAACTCAAGTCACTCAGTGTAACCTGCGAAGAGGGTATTGCAGCCACAAGCGACCTCAAAATCAGCATACAGGGCATATCCACAGCATTTGAGGTTTCTCAGACAGACAGCAACACCCTCACCTTCACTGCTGCTTCGCCCATTACATCGTTCAACAACATGGAACTGAACGTAAACATTGCAGCCGGAGATATAATGCTCAATCCAGAGGGCATGAACATGGCAATCCCCGTGCCGGCAAAATATGGCATGCGCACACTTGTGAAATACAATCTCGTGGGTAACGCTCCCGCAGCAACCATCAAAAAGATAACCCCTGCCGACGGTTCAACCGTTGAACAGCTGTCATACGTCCTCTTCACATTCTCATACTACCCTACCGAAAGCGAGGACGAGGCACTGCAGCCACGCCTTCATGCCGAAGGCAGCGACGAGCTCATTGCTGTAGAATATACAACTATGAAAGAGGACGGTTCAGGCCACGTTGGCATGATGGAGGCTGCGCTTAAGGTTACAGAGCCAATAACAGCCAACGGAACATATATCCTTGAAGTTCCCACAGGCTACTTCAGAGACGCAAACGGCAAGGATATTGCCGGCGTTACACTGAAGTACACCGTAAAGAACGACACAGCCATTGAGGACATCATTGCCGGCGACAGCAACAGCTGGACCGTATACAGCACAACCGGCGTAAAGATTCTTGAGACCAAAGAGGCAACAGGCCTTGGCGCGCTCAAGCCCGGCATCTACATTATAAATGCCAAAAAGGTGCTTGTAAAGTAACTTTTTGGCATCGGCGAACCTTTTAGCGATTAGTCACGCGAAGCACAGACGAAGTTTGTGCCGCGTGGGTCGCAGAAAAAAAGGTGAGCCAATGGAACAAGTAACTTATTGGAAATCTGCCATCCCGGCAGAGCGTAGCGACGAGGGAACTCAAAACCTCAAAAATAAGGGCTGCATCAACTAAAGCGATGCAGCCCTTGCTTTGTTCATCACGACAGAGCGAAGCGACGAGGGGTCTGTTTTTTTATTACAACCGCAAATATTTTGCTAACCCACACCTTTTTGCTACTGAGCCCAAAAATGAGCAAAAATGAACAACCCGCGGCACAAAAGAAAAAATTGCGCATTCCAACATGCATAATCCGAAATTTATTTTTATATTCGCAGAATAATGTACCGTTGCATCGGCCTATAGCAGATGCACGATAACTTTTAGAAAAGATGAGTGAAACTTTAAAACCGGATGCTCAGTTCGAGGAACTGAACATCGCGACCCCCCTTGAACAGGCTGACAATGCCAATGCGAACGAGTTGAGCCACGAACTGCCTGTTGAGGAGACTGAGAATGAAGTCCCCGCTGCAAATGACGGGGAGAGTGACAACAACTGCCCAAGACCGGCAACCCGCCAGGAGATAATCGAGCGCCTGAAGACCATTGCAGACAGCGAGGACGCCCTCAACAACAGAACCGAGATTGAGGCACTCAAGGTACAGTTCTACCGCATGCGCACAGCCGAGATAGAGGCTGCCCACAAGGAATTTGTGGAGCAGGGAGGCGAAGAAGCTCTCTTTATACCCCAGGAAGATGAGCTTGAAGCACCGTTCAAGGAGAGCATGAGCCTCATCAAGGAGAAGCGCAACGCCTGGATTGCCGCACAGGAAGAGGAGAAGAAGAACAACCTTGCAAAGAAAGAGGCACTCCTTGCACAGTTGCAGGAACTTGTGGAGAAGGCAGCCCAGGGCACTCCCGAGGTAAACGAGTTCAAGGCGCTTCAGTCACAATGGAAAGAGATAAGGAACATTCCCCAGGAGAATGTCACAGCATTGTGGAAACAGTACCAGCTGCTTGTGGAGCAGTTCTACGATGTGCTTAAGATAAACCACGAATTCCGCGAATACGACTTCAAGAAAAACCTTGAAATAAAGACCAGAATATGCGAGGCCGCAGAATCACTTGACAGCGAGCAGGATGTAATCACAGCATTCCGCATGCTGCAGCAGCTGCACAACGAGTTCCGCGAGACAGGCCCTGTCGCACCCGAACTGCGCGAGGAGATTTGGACACGCTTCAAGACAGCGTCAACAAACATCAACCGCAAGCATCAGGAGCACTTTGAATCAAAGAAAGAGCAGGAGAAGGAGAATCTTGACAAGAAGAGCGCCATTTGCGAAGAGATTGAAAACACAGACTTCGCCTCACTTGCCTCATACCAGGCATGGAACAACGCCACACAGCATATTCTTGACCTTCAGGCAAAGTGGAAGGAGATTGGCTTTGCTCCACAGAAGATGAACATGAAGGTGTTTGAGCGTTTCCGCGCAGCATGCGATGAATTCTTCCGCCGCAAGAGCGAGTTCTTCAAGGAAGCAAAAAATGCGCTTGCAGTGAACCTTGAGCGCAAGAAGGGTCTCTGCGAGCTTGCCGAGCAGCTGAAAGACAGCGAAGACTGGAAGGCAACAGCCGACAAACTAACCAAGATACAGAAGGAGTGGAAAGAGATTGGCCCAGTGCCACAGAAGCACTCCGAAGCCCTTTGGAAGCGTTTTGTTGCAGCATGCGACACATTCTTCGAGCGCCGCAATGCCGCAACATCGTCACAGCGCTCTGTAGAGCATGAGAACCTCAAGCTCAAGAAAGAGGTTATTGAGGCAATCAAGGCCATTGACCCTGAACTGCCGGGCGACGAGCAGACAAAAATGGTTGCCGAACTTACCGAAAAATGGAACTCCATAGGCTTTGTTCCCTTCAAGGAGAAGGACAAGATTTACAAGGAGTACAAGCAGGCAATAAATGCAATCTACGACAAGCTGCACGTCAACGCCAACGAGCGCCGTCTTGCCAACTTCCGCAACAACATCAGCAAGGGCGGCAGCAACCTTCAGAGGGAGCGCGACCACCTCATTCGCCAGTACGAGACACTGAAGAACGAAATTGCCACATACGAAAACAATTTAGGTTTCCTGAGTGTATCGAACAAGAAGGGCGCAAGCCTTGTTGACGTAATGCGACAGAAGGTAGAAAAGCTGAAGCAGGATGCAGAAATGCTAATGCAGAAGATTCGCCTTGTTGAAGATGAAATAGAGAAAGCATAAATAAGAGAATCAGGGTGGCAGCTGCCACCCTGATTCTCTTATTTACGCTTTAACAGCCTCCTATACAACTCCACCGCCACTGCCGAATAGTTATACTTTGTTGTGGAGCGCGGAAACTGCCTTACCGTCTGGCGCTGCTTTACACGCGCCTTGCTCAAATAAAAGCCCGCATTATACATTGAAGCCCAATAGCGCAGTTTCTCCTCACTGCTCTTCAGTCCCCATTTTGCAGTACGCTGCTTTGCCACATCCACATAAATGGCAAGATAGCGAATCTGCCACTCCGTTTCGCTGAGCCTGTCAAGCCTTTCCTTGCGCACCGTGCGCTTGCTCTTGCCGCGCGAGTATGCCAGCATCTTGCCATACTTCTTTTTAAGCGAAGCGCTCTTGAACACCTCATTCTCAAGGCTCTCCACAAAACTCGGTTTCATTTGAAAATAGCCTATGCTATAGTCGCAGCTGCCGTCGGCAACATACCTTTTCTTCATTATTCCTATCTCAAGGAAATCCTTAAAGGCATCGTACTGGCTCACTTCGGGCGCAACAATTGAATAGGCAAGCACAAGGTCGCTCTCCTTAGCTCCGCCGAACGCCTTGCTTATAAGGGCATGCCACTCCCTGTAAAAATCAACAGCAGCGGCACTGCCCTCCTTAAATTCGGTAACGTAGCTGCCCTGCACAAGCGGCAGCATTGCAACAAGCAGAATATTGTTCATGACGGATATGCTTGGAAATAGTATCAGCATGCAAATTTAATATAAGAAACTGAGTTTGATATAACGATTTATTCCAAATTCACGCTAAAAAACATTCTCCCCGCTTATGCGTCGCATAAGCGGGGAGAATGAATTATTCAGGTTTCAGCCGTTCTTTACTTTACAAGAACCTTTTTGCCATCTATAATGTAGATGCCCGGTTCTGTAATCTCAGAGAGCTTGCGGCCCTGGAGGTCGTAAATAGCTTTCACATTTCCGTATTCACCTTTCACCTCCTCAATTTCGGTAGTGCCGGAGAAACGGAAACTTAACGAAGGTGCGTTATTTACAGCATCAAGTGCCAAATAAGCCTTGTTGCCTGCGCACTTAATATGAGTACCGGTAACTTCGCCCACATACTCACCGTCAGCGTTAAACTCCTTATATATCCAATACATTCTCTCGCCCTCGTCGCCACGGAACAGAATATAGAAGTTCTTGCTTGCCATGTCATTACCGCCAACATAACCCTCTGTTATACGGCCCTTAAGGAGATTGCCACTAACATCAGTTGTCGCTGCCTCTGTTGTATAAACTAAGTTGAATGTTTCAGCAGCAACACTGCTTTCTCTCTTAATAATAACCGCAGTATAAGCCGGCACAATATCCACGGCCTCTGTAAGGATAAGAACCTTCTGGCCACTACCGTCATCAACAGGAACGCCTGTTGCAATGTATGCCTTAACACCCGAAGGCACTTTAACAGAGTATGGCAGATAGAGTGTAGACCACTCATAGCTCTTCTTCATTTTCAAGCCGTACTTAGCATCACTTGCATCAACAGATTCAAAGAGGAAGTCAGTAGAGTTACTTTCAGTGACAAATTCATTTGCCGGCGCTGTACAATTGCTGTAGAAGTTAACCTCGCCCGAAGTTTCTGGAACAGCGAAACGGCGATTGTTATTACCGACAATCATGCGTGCATGAGCCACAGAACCAGCTGCAAAAGTCAATGCAACACCCTCTTCGGCAATTTTGCGCTCATTGTTCCAAACTCCGTTAGCAAGCGCACTTATGAGATAGTACTTGCCGCTCTCTTCCTCATCCTCCTTGACAATAAAGAGTGTAGAGGCATCTGTTTTCTCCTCCTCAGTCCACTTGATATTGCTATTCGCACCATTATTGTAGAGAGTACGGACTTTGCCGTTTGACAACAGGCCCTTAATGCGATAAACGTTACCGTCTGTAATTTCAGCTGGAATATACTTGTCAATCTGCTCATCATCGGCACCGGCCTCAAGCCAGCAGCTGACTGCAGGAATGTTAGTATCGGCATTGATACGGTTAAATACAGCCTCGCCATTTTCAGCACCCAGCAGATAGGCCTTTGCTGTTTCGTTGGAATTCACAGCCTTCTCAATATATGTACCGCGCAGAGCCGATGATGGAACTGTTATAGCATCGGTATCGTCAAGAGTTGCCTCAAATGTATATTCTGCATCAGGAGTACCCTTTATTATAACGGCAGTACCCTTTGCCAGCTTGTCACCGGCTTCAGCAACCCGTGTCATTACATAACCATATTCGCCATTGCCTTTTCCAATAATTCCTGAAGGATAGACAGTATATGCCTCTACTCCCTCGGGCAGTGTCACATTGAACGGCAAGTACAATGTTGTGTAACCCGCAGAAGGAATAGTAACAGTGTGATTGAGGTCGCTGATTTCAGCCTCATCAATTGTCCACAACGATGCATTGCCGGCATCAGCGCCATACTCAACTATTACCCCACAATTTTCCTGTGCATGCATTGGACTGTTATTGCCTATCTGCAGTGTAACCTGGCCATCGGCATAAGCAGCAACCTTTACTACGGCAGCATCGGCTTCAGCGCCCATGTGTGTAGTACCGGCATCTGCTTTAAATGATTTCACATAAAGGTCTGTGTGCAGATTCTTTATCTTATATCCGCCCTCCACAGCCACAAGCTGGAAGGCAGCAAGAGACTTCATCGATATATCAGCTGCGGCATCAAATACCAAAGTCTCATGGTTGGCTGTAATAGTACCTCTTGTTTGAGGCTCACTGTTAGTGTGTACATACTTGCCTGTGCAATATGCGCAATTATCGTTTGTAGCGGCCGATTTGATGTAATAAATCTTGGCAGGGTCGGCCACATTTACAGGCACATTGCGCAAAGCGGTGTATGCATCGTGGCATTCATTGGCATCGCTTCCGCTGCCTGCATCTACAAGTGTCTTAGCTTCATTGTATTTCACAGTGTAGTCTGTAATATCGTAAAGGCCCACACTTGTACCGATATGGAAATTAGAACCATCGTTAAGATATTCTGCAACATCTTTCAACTGGTAGTAACGTGCATTGTCATTCTCAAACTCAGCGTCAACAAACTTGAAGAGTGAACCGCCGTCTGTCTGGGTCTTAGATTCGTTAGCATCACCGTCCCAGAATCCCATTTTGTTGGTTGTTCCACCATAGTTGCTGAAATAAGCGCCATTTGTTGTAATGTTATAATAGCCGTCATTGCCACGTTTCACAAGCGTCCATTCATTATAAGTCATCTTGCCCTCTTCGGCCGCAGACACCCTACCGGCGCCATTACCGGTATCATTTGCGCCAAGCATCTTGCCATCGGCATTGAAAGGCTTAATAAGGATGCCATTCTCGCCTTGCATAAAGTACCAAGCCTGATAACTCTTATTATCCGCCTTGTTTGCAACGGCTATCTTCTTGCTTGCCTCGTCGTACTGCAGAACAGTTACATCGGCTGTACGCTTTATGAATATTTTGTAGAGTACAGGGTTATCCTCGTCGGTAGTGAGCACATAATCGGGGGCTGTTCCGTAGATTTTGCCACCGAGATTCTCACTTGTTTCCAACCAGCATTCATTGGCAGCAATTGCTGTTTCGGCATTAACGCGGTTGAAGTTCTCGCCATCGAATATATATCTGTTGCCGGCAGCGATAGTTGTCTTTACAAGACCGCTACGCAACAGAGTACCCTCAGTTGAGCCCTTGGCACCCTCATCGTTCATTGTTATTGTGAGCGTGTAGTCATCGGCTGCAGCCTTAATGATAACAGGAGTGTTCTTTGCAAGAGTTTCGCCCTCGCTTGCAACGGTAACGAGTTCGTAGGTGCTGTATCTCTTTGTTGTTGTAATGTTAGCCTCAGCGAGGTCGTATGCAGTAACGCCTGCCGGCAGAACAACATTGAAAGGCAAGCAGAGTGTTGTAAAGCCACTCTCGGGAACGGTAAGGGTGTACTCGGTAACCTTGGTGAAAGTGAAGGTAGAATACGTTTCATTAAGGTCATTATTTCCGAAGACATATCCCCAGTCATTTATATATTGCAACGAATTACGTTCATTACACTTTAGTCTGTAGATATCGGTTTCGGTCTCTTCAAAAAGATATACACCGGCTTGTTCTTTATCGGTATTAAAAGCAGATGCTCCCCACCAGCCATTGTATGTATTTTCCAAATAGAGTCCTTGTGCAGAAAGTGTGTAACCGGAGAATTCGCTATTGGGAACAATCATGAACAACTCATCGGCAGCAACCTTGGCATCAATAGCACTCTGATGAAGAGCTTTATGGCCTTCATCAGTATTGCCATCAGGTGCTCCGTCGTGGGCAAGAGCACCGTCGAACAATCTATAAGCTCCATTATTGGCGCCGGCAAGATCGTTTACTCCCTGAAGGTAAGCCACAAACACAGGCACACCGTTAAAGTTGATGTTGTAAACACCCTCAAAGACCTTATCCTTCTTTGCATTGAGTGCTGTGTACAAAGGCCCTAATGCATCGTATGCAGCCTGCAACTCATCAGCAGTACCACCGTTGTTATACACATACAGTGCCTCTGCCAAGCGGTCATATACTTCAGCAGTCTCCTCGTTGGTTACACCGGCAAGGTTCTTGTACTTTGGAGCAACCTCGGCTGTAGCAGTAAGGTCGTAGAGGTCAAACTCTGCCATGTGGAAGTATATATGACCGTCCTTTTTCTTATCGGTTGTAGTTGCTGTAACCATAAAGCGCAGATAGGTGTATTTATTGCCATCGCCAATAACACCTGATGTCCACTCTGCACCGTTTTGAATTGTTCCGTCATTTGAATTACGAGGTTCAACTATTGCTATATCGGTGTAGTCAGTTCCATTATTGCTACCCTGAACCTTTATAGTTGTAGGATAATCGCCAAGACCATCGCCGCTGCGTGCCTGATAATGGAAACTAAAGTCTGAAATAGCTTTTCCCTCGCCCAATTCTATGGTTAGATGGTGGTCGAGCCCATCATCCGGGGGTGTAGTGCTACCCCAGTTTGAGTGGAAGAATGTACCACCATTACCATCAAAAAGGTTACCGACATTTCCCTCATCACCCGATTGGGGTGCGTTGCACCATATGTAACCATTTTCACCCTGTGTAGTAGTAAGTGCAATCTCTGTTGCCTTGCCTGTGGGGTTAACGCTAAGGGCAACCTCCTCGATAAGAGCCTCTGTAAGGTCGATAAGCCCGCCAAGAGCACGGATTTCATCCTCTTTATCCTGCACCTCGTCTGCAATAGCGTGAAGGTCGGTGTTGCCTGTGGTGTAGAGAGTGCGGGTGTTGCTATCAACATAGTAATTCTCATTCTCATCATCTACAGTCATCTTTACAAGGTTTGTACAGCCCTCGAATGGGTCGGGCACTGCGCCCTTGTTTACCTGGAGGTTAGTGATGTTCACGCCCTCGGGAATTGCGTGCGATACTGTGCTGAAGCCCGACATATCCTGTGTAAGTGTCAGAGAGTTTGTGGTGCGGGCAGCAGCCGAGCGTGAAGCGGCAATGGCGGCCGGTGTTTCAAGCGATGTTGCTGTAACAACAAGCTGTGTATTGCTGTGTGTATAAACAACATCAATTCTGTACTTTGTGCCTTTGCTGATGCTTGTTAACGCATTACCATCTCCTTGATAATCAAGTTTAACAATAAGTGTTCCATCAGCCTTCATATACAACTGAAAACCTTTAGTGTAGGTATCTTCCATAGGCTTATTGCCAGTTGCAATAAGTGCCGAGCCCCACTCGTTGAAGTTGTTGCCATTGTCCTCAATTGTCAAAGAGATTGACCAATCCTCGCCGGCAGCCAATGTTGTGCCAAGGTCGGTGGTAATATAATTTGAAGCGTCGGCAGAAGCATTGGCACCCTTACCGGAAATAGCAGCCTTGAACACTCTGTTGTTGCTCATTGTCTCAATGGTAGCGGGCAGAGATATTGTCCACAAATCCTTGTTATCTGCAAACAAGCCATTGTCAAAGCCAACAATTTTACACTGCTCGCCAAGTATTTCCACGGTCTCAGGGATTACAAGGTCGTGGTCACCGCTCTTGCGAACATTGGTGAGGATTACGTTGTCGGGGTAAGAAACCTCTGTGAACACATAATCGGTGGTAAAATCCTCGGTTGATTGGTTGTGTGCTCTGGTTGATTGATCGAAACCGGTTCCATTGTCTTTTGTAACAAGGAATTTTCCGTCAGCAACCGAATAGATTGTTATACCCTCGTATTGTGTTGCACCTGTTCCCAATTTGAAATTGTAAGGTGATGCTGCTGTAGCCTTGTGAGCAAGGTATTTTGCGGGGTCGCCTACATTCTGGAATGTGTAGTTTTCGCCATCTACACTGCAAGTCCACAAATAATTATCGCCGCTCGCTGTGGTGTTCAACGAGAGTGTACCGTTGTTGTTGTAGAGGTAACGATTAACATAATCGCCATCGTTTGTGGGGCGTGTAGGTGCGTATATGTAATATGTCTTGCCGTTCTCGGGCTTCACGCCGTTGGCAAGTTTGTTGGTTTTTGCAACTGTACCCGGCTCGGTGCGGTACTCAAACTGCCAGCCGTCAATATCAAGCAACTTGCGGAACTTGGCAGTGTAGGTAGCATCCTCGCGTGCGTACATTGTATATACAGGCTCGGTAGTGAGCAAGCGGCCATAGTGGTCGTACCAGCCAAGGAAGTCGGTGTCTTCAGTTGATTTTGTTGCACGCAAGTAGAGAGGAATGTTTGAACTTACATCCCACTCAGTGCCGGTAGAGCCGTCGGGTGTCTCATCGGTCCAAACCTCGGCTGTACCCCAATCGTCGCTGTTTGTCTTTACAGTAATGTGGGCTGCCTTGTCGCTCTTGTCGGTTACGTTGATAATTATTTCATATACAGGGCGTATTGAAGCATCCTTTGCTCCACGGCCCGATGGGTTGCTGCTGTTGTCCCAAGCACCGTCAAAGCGCAAGCGCATATGGGTGATACCCAAAGGTGCATCGTAGGGAAGGATCACGTTCATTGTATTGGAGCACACTGCGGTGTTTGTGGCACCATTGGTACCTACTTCTTTCAAGAGTTCGCCCTCGTCGTCAAAGTCGCCGTCGGCATTGAGGTCGATATATGCACGGAAGTAGCAATATTGCAAACCCGTGCCATCGCCATCGTCGTAGTAAACATCAAAACTTGCACCCTGTGGTACATCTATAATCTGCGGCACAGTGTTGAAGATTTGAGTGGGGGCGGTTGTGGCCTCTAAGATTGTCTCGGCCTCGCGGTTGTAGTATGCAAATGTGAGGTTGTGGATAAACTGCTTATAAGAAGCAATGTCGCCACTGAATGTACCGTTGCACTCTACTACTCCCCACTTGTCCTGAATGAAGTTGGCAGTGAAGCTGGCATCGGTCTCGCCATAATAGATATAGGGGTTGTCGTTGCTGACTACGTTACCCCCGGCATCGGTCCAGTTCTTGAAGTTGTAACCGGTGTTGGCTGTCGCAGTGATTTTTACAGCCGCCATATTGGTTATTGTGAGCTCGTTTGTGCCCTCAATGGCCACAGTACCCATATTGGCATCGGCTGTTGCTGCGGTAACGGTGCGGTCGGCTGTAATATCTACAATAATTGCAAGGTTGAATGTGATAACCGTGCCGTCGCTGAACTCAACGATTGCCTTTGTCTTGCCAATAGCTGCATCGGCGGGGATTGTTACGTTCATTCCGTCTGCGGTGAGTGCCTCAGTGTTGCTTATTGCGCCGTCGCCGTTAAGGTCTATCTGAACCGATGAAACAGTTACCTCCTTGCCAATGATGAGAGGCAGTTTAACTGTCTGCCCGCGATAAACCTCTGGAATAGCATCGCTCTTTGTTGCGTTGGTAGCAACACCCATTGGGAAGATGTAGTTCTTTGTTGCGCCCTTTACGCGGCCAAAGTATTTTCCGAATGTTTCTGCAGCCTTCGCTGTTGCAGTCATATCTGTTGGGATAACCACCTCTGAGTAGTCGCCCGCGAGGTTATATGTGTCGTTGAAATCAACAGTCCAGGGATACTCAAAGCCGCTGAACCAGCCGCCGTCGAATGAACCACCATTTGTTGTAAAGAACTTCTCCCAACGCTTGTAGTGGAAGTCCTTGATGAGGCCTGCCCAGCAACGGTTAGAATAGTCGTGAAGGTCGGTGTTGCCCTTTGACCACACTGTTACCTGTGTGCGGGCATTCCACTCAAGCCAGTTGCGGTCGTTCTCTGTTGTACCGGTCACCTCATCGGCAATATTGCGCGCAAGGCTTGTCCAGCGCTCGAGCTTGAAGTTCTCGTCGTATGAGAGCATTGTGTCGAGGTCGAGCATCAACTGCAAATATAGTTGATAAAGGCGTGTGTATTCGTCGGTATTTTTACCATCGTATGCAGCCTTGATAAGAGGCAGCAACTGTGCCGCATAGTCCACCATAGCCTGACGGATAACGTCAATAAAGTCATAGTTATAGTTTGCAATACCATCCTGTCCGCCGTTTGCAGTTACAAGGTCTTTGACAGAATAGAGCTGGTCGGCAGCAAGTAGCACATCCTGAGTATCCCAGTAGATAGCCGATGTACTCCAAGAAGATACGTTATTAACAGTCCAAGCCGGACGCGCAAGGATAACAGCCTCCGATGTTCCCTGCTGGTTCACCTCGCAATTCCAAACCGATTTCTTGAGGTTCTGCAATGCAGCAAGGGCATTTGGAACTGTTTCTGCGCTTACTCCGTAGCGTGAGTAGGTATATTCCTCAAGCCACTCATCGGCTGTGGGGCGGCTGTTCACATCCATCCAAGGAAGTTCGAACAACATGTCGTAGAGGATTGGGTTTGTCTCTGTACCCTCGGGGGTAGCACCAATACCCTGGCAGTTGTTGTTTTTTGCAAGTGCCTCGAAGTAACCGTCCATTGTTGTTTCCAAACGGCCGTGCAAGCCGCTGCGGCCACCAAAGTTGTGGAGCATACAGTAGATGTAGGGGCGGCCCTGATAGTAGCAATCATTTCCGGTGCCGCGCCATTTTGCTGCATTGCCGGCATAGATGTTATCCGAGAAGAGGTCGAGCCCGATAAAACGGTCGCCATAGCTGCTCATTGAGCTGAACGCACCGCTCTGGGGAATATTCTGCCAGTACTGGATAATCCATTTCGCCTGATTATCCTCTGTACTAACTTTATATGATGTTTTTGTTGCATCCTCAACAGCATTGTGGTAGGTGTCGAGTGCCGCCATAATCGGTGGGTAACAAGTTTCGTTTGTTACAGCACTGGGGAGACCACCCTCATGGAAGGGGTCCATGCTATAGAACTCCGATACACCCATTATAGCCTCAAGGTGCTTGTAGTAGATGGGTGCAAGGGTTGCGTAGCTGCTGCTATTGGGGTGGAGAATATCGGGGCGAGTATAACCGCCTGCCCAGGTTCCGCCATTGATTACATCACCGCTGCTAAAGCCTGTGATTGTGTAGTTTGAAAGGCTGTTGGGTATCTGGCCGCTGAAGCCCGGGATTACAGGCTGCATGCCAAGTTCACGCATGCGCTGGAGCATGTTCTTGCAGAGCTGCTCCTGGCGTGTGTACCACCATTCGGGGTTACCGCTCATGTCAACGCCTGTTGATGGCGAGTTGATAGTACCGCCCCAACCCTCGAGGTTGTTCATTGCAAACCATGCGATGAAGCCCGGGCCGGCAATGTATGCGGCAATGTCACTGTCGCTCATGCCAAGTTCCTTGAGGAAGTTGCGTGTTACAACATCCAAGCCCACAAGGTTCAACGGAGCGTTGATACCGTGCAAAGCCATCCAGTCAATCTCCTTCTGCCAGCGCTCCCATGTCCAGAAAGCCATAGAGTAGGAGAATGTACAGGTGTTGAAGTCGTAACGGTAGGTTGTGTTACAAACGTGCTTGTCCTCACCGGTAGGAACAGGAAGTTCCACGTTCACAAGGTCGGTTGTGAGGTTGTTCCATGTGAGGTTAATGTGTGCAACGTGATTCAGATACCAGTTGATACCGGTTGCAACAGAGAGCTGGTTGTTACCCTTGATGCAGGGTTTGCCGTTCTGCGCGGTAATCACGAACACATCCTTGCCGTTCTCGGCGAGGCTGGCATTGATGACAATCTCAAACTTGTCGGCTGCGCCGGAGCCGCCGATACGGTTCAAGAGGGCTGTGATTGCCTGTTCAGGCGATGCCACAGGTGCCTGCGCTGCTGTTGGCTGCGCGGTGAAAATCGCAAGCAGCAACAGCACTAATGTTAATAAGAAATTCTTTTTCATATTATATATAGAAGCTGTTTAAATTTCTAAAAATAATTTTATTGTTGAAGCCGTTTGTTTCGCCATTTTTTATATTCAAAAATGCCTGTTTCTTTCTTTTTTGCGGTTGCATAGCCCGCTATGCGCCCTTAAAAAATAAATAAACATACTATTTTTGCTCTATAAAAAATTTGGCGATATAAATTTAAATAGCTTCAAGAAGCTGTTTATTATTCTCAATGTATTTTTAAGTGCGCTCTGTCATCAGGAGCAGCGCTTAGGGCAAGCCCTGCATCTGCTCCTGAGAACATGCTGCCTGTTTTTACATTCCACTCCAGATGTTATCCCAGTCGTTGCGTACCTCGCCCGAAGTGGAATAGTTAGAGTTTCCTTTTTCTTCTTCTTCCGTATAAAGTGAGGCTGTTGTCAGGATTGCATCCACCTTCAATTCCACAAATTCCGCCTTGGGTGCATTATATTTCTTTTTCATTTCTGCTGATATTACAGTTTTTACTTAACCAGTACCTTCTTGCCGTTGACAATATAAATACCGGGGGTTGTTATCTCGTTCAGGCGGCGTCCCTGCAGGTCGTAAATAGTCTCCACAAGTTCAGCGCCACCGGTGTCTTCGTTCTCAAATACATCCTCAATATCGGTTGTTCCGCCGCCTGAGAAATAGAATGCGTACGATGATTTGCTGGTACTTGCTGCCGGCAGAATCATGTAAGCCCTGTTGGCGTGAGATATTACATAGCCTCCTTTGTCGTTGTTGCCTCCATCAACAAGATTGCCGTCCTTGTCAAACTCCTCCCAAATCCAGTACATTTTCGATGTACCCTTGTTTGCCTGCAGCATGTATATGTTTACATCCTGTCCGTCAAGGCCGCTTGTGATTGGGTCGGTGTTGTCATGAGCTCGTGCATTCACCACCTTGTAGTAGAGCGAACCGCGGAAATAATTGTCGGGTATGCGCTCCGCATCCGATTTCCTATAATAGAACTTCACGGTTTTTGTTTCATCCGAAGCCGGATAGTTTCGCACAACTACAGGCGTTTCGGCCGGCAGTATGCGTACTTCGTCATTGGGGTCGCCGTATGAAACCATTGAAACGTACTGCACATTGGCTATTGGGCCATGGTCTACAGCGTGGAATGCCTCAGCGTCGGCAGGTATCAATGCCGGGAAGCCGAGCATAAGGGTTGCGTGTCCGGCACTTGCAGTTGTAACGCTGTGGTAAATACGTTCAGGGTCGGCAACCTCCTCTATGTACCACTGGTCGTGGGCTTCGCCGGCAGTTGAAAGCGCCACGCTTGACAAACCGAAGAAGCAGCCTACATTGTCAGCGCCCTTGGTTACTACAAGGCGGATTGTCAAATTACCGCCAGCATCGGCAACAACAGCGTTTTCTGTCAATTTAACGTCCCAGACCTTGTGTTTGTAGATGCCTTGCACAACTTCAAAATTGGCCAGGCTGCCACAGTCAACATAATTTTCACCATCCTTCTGCTGCACAGCAACAGTCCACTGGCGATTCTTGCCGTCTGTTCCTGCACTAGTTTCAGAATGATACTTGCCGCCCTCGTTAAACGCGTGAACATCAAGCGCAACATTGTCGTATGTTGCACCGGCGGGCAGGCCGGTATATGTTAATGTAAAGATAAATGTAGGATCTGTATTTCCATTTACTTTAGGACAGAGAACTGAACTTGCAATTGAGCCGCCGGTTTTGAATTCAGTAATGTCACTGCCATTTGAAGTGGCAGCTAATGCTGTAGAGACAGCGACATTGTCATACCTTATGCTGCTTGCCTTGGCATTTGCACCACTCTCGTGGCTGAATGTTGTTCCAATATAATTTGGAGTATCAAGTGCATCGGCATTTGCCGCAATGTAATCGCCATTGGTTGAAAGATAATTACCATTCACCTTCAAGCGTACATTGGCTGCACCAACCTTTTCAATTGCAACTGCCGCTGCGTCTGCCTTGTCGCTTAGCGTCATTGATTCGGCTGTGAAGCCATCGGCATACGGGTAGCTCAGCGTGTGCAGGCTCATGAGCTTGAGGCTGCCGTCAAGCGCATAGAAACCATCGCCCTCCTCTGTGCCATTGAAGTACCAGACACCGCGGCTGATGTAACCGTCGGCAGTGTTAGTGTCCTCACCCACTTTCACAACGTTGCGGTCGCTTACCATAAAGTCGTTAGGCATTAAGGCCGGAACGTGGTGTACTGTGTAGAACTTGCCGGGCTTGGGGGCCTTGAGTTCCTCGGGGGCAGGGCCGGTGTAGTTCTTGAACGCATCATATATTTCGTTGAATGCAGCCTCCTCGCCATCGCCTTCGAAATCTGCAGTGATTATATCCTTGTTTTTCTCAATAATATTATACAGTTCAACCAGTTCCTTATTATATATAACAACATTCTCCATGTTGTACATATCAAGGAGCTCTTCAAGGTGGTCATCGAAATCGGTCACTTTCTCGAACTGCCATGATGAATAATTGGCATTTCCGGCATCAATGAACACCGTATTGTCCTCGCTGCGGTAGTTTGTCCAGCCAAGGTTGTTGTCATCGGCCCCGTCCATCACAATTGCAAGACCGGGATAGTCGACGTTAGACGAAGGAAGAATGTACCAGTTTCTCTTTTCGCTGCTATGCTCAGCCCATGTCATCGCATCTACTTTGTCAACCGTTATGCTTGAAATTTCAACACCGGTCATTGGCAGCGCCGCATAGAGGTTGGTAATACCTTTACTGAACGTGCATGCCTTTTCGTATTCCTGAGTTACACCGGCATCATTGGTGACTTCAATCTTTATGTTACCGCCACCGTATGTAATTACAATCTTCATGCTTGAGCAGGCACCGTCTAAGTGATCAAATCTATGGTCGTCGTATCCATTAGTATAGCCTACACGGACAGCCAATGTGTTGTCTGCACGGAAATATATCTGAAAACCGTCAGTAAAGTTATCGCCAAGCACATTGTTCTCTTCTGTTGCTGCAAGGTAACAAGAGCCATACTCATTGAGGTCTGTACCGTCGCTCTTAACCTCAAATGCTATTCTCCAGGCATCAGTAGGCAGGATACCCACATCACCCAGCACTTTTACAGTAGACTCATTCGCGTTTGTTCTTTTTATATTTTCTCCTGTTGCCATACGCGTGTTCTCGCCAAGAAGCACGCTGTCCTGTAATGCCATAAAGTTGTGGATGTGCACGCTCAAGGATTCATTCACACTGTTGGCATTAACAGCCATACCATCAGCATTTGCAATGTAGAAGAGGTTTGCGAGTTTCTTTGAGCCATCGGCAGAACCGTCAATCAACGACATATAGTTTTTGCCGCCAGCATATTTTGCATAAAATTTCTCACTCTCCACATTCCTGATGTAGTACCATTTGGGGCTTACCTTAGCTACATCCTCGGCTGTAATATCAGGCAATTTAAGAATGTCGTAACGGGCCTTAGTGCTCAAAGAGTATAGTTCGCGCAACTCATCCATAGCATCACCGGATGTCGCAGATTCAGAGCTAATTGCGTTTATAGCATTTACATAGGCTGTTACCTTGTCATCATTTACGAGTTCTCCGCTGTAATTTTCTATAATACTTATGGAATATTCTTTGAAGTCCACAATATATTCGTTAATCATTTTAAGGGCATCGTCCTCGGTAACTTCTACAAATGCCCACGCAGCACTTGCCGACTCAGCCCAGTCGTCGGTTACAACATCGGCATCGTCACCCATACTTGCAACCCACGCATCACGGGGGTTATTGTTCGCATTGAGCTTTGTGCGGGAAATCGAATAGCCTTGATAGGTTTCATCGTTATCGCTATCGTATACAGCATTGGGCTGCAGATAATAGAGAGCACCGCCATCGGTCCACTCTTTGGCAGACTTGCACTTTGCTGTTGTAAGCACATTATTTATATAAGCCTGGTCGTAGTCATTATCATCGCTGCGTTTTACCGAAGTAAAATAGAAGAGTGACGCAGCGTCAAGGCCGCTATTGCCCACCAAAGTCATATTTGTGCTCTTTGAATCAAAGGCAGCATAATAGGAATAGGTTGCGGTCTGCGATGTCTGTCCTGTGCCAACATTGATTGATGTACGCTGCGGACGGGCCTGCTGCGCTGCAGCCTGCTTCTGAAGGTTGCATATATAATAGAATTTGCCGTTTGTGGAAAAATCCTCAACGGTAGTAAAGTTGAAACGTATCTCTACAACAGAATTATCGGCAACACCGGCATCGCTTACATCAAATGTATAAACATTATCAGTATTAGAATAGGCAGCTGACGCAATTCCGCCAATGTAAAAGCCGTCGAATGTGTGAGTCTCGGGGCAATTAAGCGTTAATACAGGGTCAGCATCATCGTCAGCAAATATGCGTGAGAAAGGCAATGTGAATTTTTGTCCGTTCCATCTAAATTCGGAATTACGATTTATCAGTTCATTGGCCGTGAATGTCACCTTCTTTTCGCCCGCAGTCCTGTCTATAGGGAGGAATACATAGTCGGAACATACACCGGCGGCAACCGTTACGTCATCGGTTGCGTTATCGGCAGTGTCGCCGCCCTTTATCAATGTATTGGTGGCAGTTTGGTCAAACACACTTTTTACACCGGTTTCAAATGTGGTGCCGTCGTTGTGAACGGTGAGGTACTCGTCATCACCATTCTTCAAAGGAACACCATGGCGGTGTGTCAGCACTGTGCTGATTGTCCAGGTATATACATTATCCTGCGTTCCGTAGAGGGTGAGATACTTGCCTGTCCTTACATTCTTGAATGCAAGACCGCCCGGCACTTGCTCACAGTACCAGTAGAAGTAATCCAGATTTTCGGCCGTAGCACTGAGATATGACTCATTGGCCACAAGGCCATAGCCATCATTGGTTCTTATATCACGGTTCACATATGCGCCGCCGGCGTAGGCATCGGCATATATGCGGTACTTATTTCCGGCAAGAGGCACGCCCGAGAGCAGCTTGACATCAGAATTGTTCTCGTTATTACCGGCAACGACTTCCGTGTACTGCGCATCGGTGCTCTTTATAGGGATTGGGTTCTTGAAATATTCAAAGGCAGCTTCAACCTCATCTCTTGCAGGGAGAACCGATACCTCAGAGAATGAAATTGGAGTATCGGCCTTGCTTGCGCAAATACGGATTTCGCTAACAGGAGCGCCAAATTCCAACTTTGCGGAATAATACTCCTCATTCTCGTCAAGCTTAACATCCAAAGTTGCAAGAGTTGTTCCTGAAGCATTCTGAACAAGAATCGTTTCAGGAGCATTTGAAGCATTGGCATTGCGCTTGAGATAGATATACATGCTTTCTACGCTATTGCTCAAAGCA
Organism: Bacteroidaceae bacterium; assembly: GCA_017516885.1. Classification (GTDB taxonomy): domain Bacteria; phylum Bacteroidota; class Bacteroidia; order Bacteroidales; family Bacteroidaceae; genus HGM04593. Next base: position 49,158 of record JAFXAR010000026.1, on the reverse strand, counting down.
AACTGCAAATAGTGACTTACGCCTGCTGCACCTGAAGCGGTAGTAACGCTTGTAGAATACTCGCCGTCAACAAGGAACTCCAGAGAGCCATCTGCCGCCGGATATGCAGAAATGGCGGCTGCTGACTGCGCAAGACCGTATATTTTCTGAGCGGAAAAAACGTCGCAGCGGCTGTAGATGTGGAGGTCCTGCAGATAGCCGCCAGATGTTACTTCATACACCTTATAGAATGCAAAAGGCGCAGCCTCGGAAGCAGCCGATTCAAAAGTGGTTTTCCCACCACACCAGTATTTGCCGTTATTATCACTTACAGCAAAAACCGCTGTACCTTCAGTAATTTTATCCACCAAAGTAGTTCCATATCCATACTCTTCAACCATATCGGCAAATTTTGAATTGCATTCACTATATTTGCCGAAATAAAGAGGGGCTGCATCAACAGACAGTTTTCCATTGAAGTCGATATAAGTTCCTGTTGACAATGACTTAAGCGCATAGTAGTCGTAGTTGCCGTCGCTGTTGGTATCAAAGCCTTCAACGGTAAACAAATAGCATTCGTTATGCACATACCTGTCACGCTCCTTACACTTGTCAAAGGCAATACCCTGACCATTGGCATAGAGAAAACCGGTATAGTCCTCTCCCGATTTTATACCTGCATTGTAAATCATAACCTTTTGGCCAACCATATCGGCAAGGTTCTTGTAGCGCGTATTTTCCACCCTGAAATTGGCCGGCGAGTAGTACTTGTCGGCCAGCGCCGCCGTTGTCCCAAGCACAAGGAGCAACAGACACAATAGTAAGTTTTTTGTTTTCATTGGTTTATTGTTATTTTATATTTTCTTCATTTTCTGTTTTTGAAAAATCATTACACTTCAATTCCAATGTGCAACATTTTCATTTTCAACAATGTAGTATTCCTACAAAAATACTAAATTTATTCCAAAAACGTAAATCCCGAAAACCATTTTTTTAAAATATTCTTAAAAACAGCAACAGAGAGCACTCTGAAAGAGGTTTATTATATAATAGGAGAAAGGGCAGGCATGCATACAAATTGCACTAAAAACGGCCTCATTTTTACATAAAGAGAGGCAAATAGTACCCGACAGATTCCCTGTATCCACTTTTCAATCAATTTCATAAAAATAAAAGCAGAAATGTTAAATTAAAGAGCAGACAATGCTTCTGCAAGAGACACAAAAATGATACAGAAGCATAATTTTTCTTTACAAAAAACTAAAAGGCTGACGTTACGCCATGTGCCGCATTGCAGCCTCAGGCTGCATACAAATAAAAATTGCCTCCTTGGGGGACAATTTCTTAGAAGCTGTTTGAATTTATATTGCCAAATTTTTTATAAAGCAAAAATAGTATGTTTTTTTATTTTTTAAGGGCGCATAGCGGGCTATGCAACCGCAAAAAAGAAGAAAACAGGCATTTTTGAATATAAAAAATGGCGAAACAAACAATGCGGCTTCAATAAGAAAAATATTTTTTAGAAATTCAAACAGCTTCTTATAAATTTAAACAGCTTCTTAAACTAAAGGGAGGTTATGTAAATTACACCGAAATATGAGCCGGACGGCAAAGAGCAATTGATTGCCATTTTTATATAACTTCCCTTGAAAACAATAGCAAAATCCAAACTAAAGCAGTATATTCGCAAAAGAAACTTATTACAACCACCACTGGGCGAGGATTCGCCCGCACAAAATAAAAAAGAGATGAAATCACTGCGTTCACTATTCAGAATCGGCTTAGGCCCGTCGAGCAGCCACACAATGGGCCCCAACCGCGCGGCAAAAATATTTGCAGAGCGCTGTCCCGGCGTTGACACATACAGAGTAACCCTGTACGGAAGCCTTGCCGCCACAGGCGAAGGACACATGACCGACAAGGCCATTATGTCAGTTCTTGAGCCACTGGCAAAGCTGGAACTGCTTTGGGAGCCCAAGACATTCCTGCCCTTCCACCCCAATGGAATGCTGTTCGAGGGTCTGAAGGATGGAAAGGTTATAGACAAATGGACTATATACAGCATTGGCGGCGGCGAGCTTGCAAATGAGGAGACCACAAAGAACGAAGAGGACATTTACCCCTTGACCACCATACATGAGATTATGGACTGGTGCGACGAGACCGGATGCACATTTTGGGAGTATGTAGAGAAATATGAAGGGCCTGAGGTTTGGGATTACCTTACCGAGGTTTGGGAGACCATGAAAAGCACCATAAAGCGGGGGCTTGAGAATGAGGGCGTGCTGCCGGGCGGGCTTGGCCTGCAGCGCAAGGCTAACACATACCTGAACAAGTCACTCTCATACAGCGCCGCGGTAAGCAGCAAGGCAAAGGTTTACGCATACGCCCTTGCTACAAGCGAGGAGAACGCAAGCGGAAGCACAATTGTGACAACGCCTACTTGCGGTTCGAGCGGGGTGCTGCCGGCCGTGCTCTACCATCTGCACACATCGCACGACTGTTCGGACAAGCGCATACTGCGCGCACTTGCCACTGCGGGGCTTTTCGGCAATGTGGCAAAGGAGCATGCCTCGATTTCGGGCGCAGACGTAGGCTGCCAGGGCGAGATTGGAGTTGCGTGCGCCATGGCGGCTGCAGCTGCCTGCCAGCTGTTCGGCGGAACTATAAACCAAATTGAATATGCTGCCGAAATGGGTCTTGAGCACCATTTGGGACTTACATGCGACCCTCTTTGCGGACTTGTGCAAGTACCATGCATAGAGCGCAACGCCATTGCTGCATCGCGCGCATTGGATGCATGCACATACGCTGCCCTCTCCGACGGAAAGCATAAAATAGACTACGACCGCATTGTAGAGGTTATGAAAGAGACCGGGCACGACCTGCCAAGCCTCTATAAGGAGACTTCGACAGGAGGCATTGCCAAGATTGACATCAGCAAGCGACGAGGTTTCAGAAAGATTCTGGACACCCTGCATATAACCAAGAAGAAAGAATAACAAAGGAACAAAAGGCAATCTGCCGCGCGCGGCAGATTGTTCTTCGTTTATTCAGAAACAGTTTCCAATACAGCAAAACAAAATAAAGCCCGATAAAACAATGAAAAAATCACTTCTATTGCTTGCTCTCCCGCTGCTGTTCATTGCGGCAAAGGGCAACGCGCAAAACGAAAACAAGGTAAAGCCTAACTACGAACTTGCCGAGCGCTTCTCGCCAAGGAAAATATCAAGAATGGTAAAGCAGACAAGAGTGCAGCCGGTGTGGTTTGAGGACGGCAGGCAGTTCATCTACTCATGGAGCGATACCAAGGAGCGCAAGTTCTACATTGTTGACGCTGTAAAAGGCACAAAACGCGAACTTTGGGACATGGAGTGGCTGGCGAAAGAGGTTACCATGAGGACGGGCGACCCTTATGACGCACAGCATCTGCCCATTGGAATTAACTCCATAATACGCGATGGACGATATGTGCGCTTTGACGTTGCATCAAAGAAAGAGGTTGACCGTGAGCTCCCGCGCCACGAACGCAACGACAGCACAAAAATCAAGGAGAACAAGGGAAAGAAGATGAACAAGACCTTCTACTTTGAGTATGACATTAAGAGCGGCGAGCTCCTTGAACGCACAAAGGACGAAATAGAAGACCTCTACCCCAAATACCCGGCTTGGGCAAATGTGTCGCCCGACGGCAAGGTTGCAATATATGAGAAGAACTACAATCTGTGGTACATGTCAATGGAAGACCTTGAGAAACTGCGCATCTGGGACAAGGACACTACTGTTGTGGAGCATCAGCTGACATTCGGCGGCACTCCCAACCGCTGCTACGCACACCATTCGCTTGATGAGAAGCCTGACAGCACCAAGCGTCATCGCGTATATGCGCTCTGGAGCCCCGACTCGCGCCACTTTGTTATGACGCACCGCGCCGACTCTATTCTTGCAAAAATGTGGGTAATTAACTCACTGAGCAATCCGCGTCCCACATTGGAGACCTACCGCTACCAGATGCCGGGCGAAGAGACACCGGTAACAACAATGGAACTGTTTGACTTTGAGAACAAGACAAGCAGAAATATCAATGTTTCGCAGTTCAAGCAGCAGCGCTTGGGACTGTTCAGCCGCAGAAGCACTCACGCTACACGATACGAGAGCCCAAGAAAGAGTGTCTGGTTAGGCGACAGCAAGGGCTTCTACTTTGAGCGCATAAGCCGCGACATGAAGAAGATTGAGGTTTGCTATGTATCACTTGACTGCGATACAGCCAAAGCATTAGTCCGCGAGGAGATGAACACAAGCATCGAGAGCAAGCCAATACGTCTTGTAAACGGCGGAAAGCAGTTCATACAGTGGTCGGAGCGCACCGGCTGGGCTATGCTGTATCTCTACAATGCCGACGGTACATTGAAGAACGCCATTACAGAGGGTGCATACCACGTTGAGAATGTTGTTGCAGTTGACGAGAACGAGAAGAAGATTTACTTCACCGCATGCGGATACAACAAGGATGAGAACCCTTACTATATGCACCTTTTCAGTGTAGGCTTTGACGGCAGCGGACTGAAGCAGATAGACGAAACGGACATGAACATAAGTTCATACTCCGCTGCCGGTGACGGCGAGGCTTTCGTGGTAACAGCATCGCGCGTTGACACCGCACCAGTGAACTTCGTCTACAGCAAGCGCGGGAAGAAGAGCGTTGAACTTGGCACAGCCGACCTTTCACAGCTCTTTGCAGCAGGATACAAATATCCTGAGCGCTTCACTGTAAAGGCCGCAGACGGCATTACTGACCTCCACGGCGTAATGTACAAGCCTTTTGACTTTGATTCGACAAAGCGCTATCCGCTTATTGAATATGTGTACCCCGGGCCGCAGACAGAGGCTGTCAACGAGAGCTGGTCAAGCGGCATGAACCGCGTTGACCGCCTTGCACAAATGGGATTTGTTGTAATTACAATAGGTAACCGCGGCGGACACCCCAACCGCTCAAAATGGTATCACAACTTTGGCTACGGCAATCTGCGCGACTACGGACTTGCCGACAAGAAGGTTGCCGCACAGCAGCTCATTGCACGCCACAGTTTCATTGACGGCAACAATGTGGGCATACACGGACACTCAGGCGGCGGATTCATGTCAACAGCAGCCATACTTAAATACAACGATTTCTTCAAGGCGGCAGTCTCATGCGCCGGCAACCACGATAACCGCATCTACAACAACTGGTGGAGCGAAAAGCATCATGGCATTAAGGAAAACATCAAGGAAAGAACCGGCAAGGACGGTGTAATAGAGTGCGATACAACATTCTCTTACCACATAAGCACCAACCAGGAACTTGCCGGCCGCTTGAAGGGACATCTGCTGCTTGTAACAGGCGACATGGACAATAATGTGCATCCGGCAAACACTATTCGCGTAGTCGATGCCCTCATACGCGCCAACAAGCGCTTTGAGATGCTCATTCTCCCCGGCGACAGGCATGGCTTTGAAACAAAGGACGAGTACTTCTTCTGGAAAATGGCCGACTTCTTCAGCAAGCATCTTCTTGGCGAGGCCAAAGAAAACGAGGTGGACATTAAGGAGATAAACAACGACTGAGAAAATTGCCAGGATTGCTAAGGTTACTAGGATTACTAGGATTGTTAAGATAGCTAAGATTACTAGGGTTACTAAGATTACTAGGATAACTAGGATAACTAAGTAGCAACCATAGCCACCTTAGTTACCATAGCCACCATAGCACCCTAGCTATCCTAACCACCCTAGCCACCATAGCCACCATAGCCACCATAGTTACCCTAGCCACCATAGTTACCCTAGTTACCATAAAAACTATTACCATGAATGAATTCCTGCCGCAGAAGGGAGCTTACCGCAACCTTATAGCCTTCCAAAAGGCTGAATGTGTATATGATACTACTTTCATTTTCACCCGCAGATTTCTGTCAGTTGGAGACCGCACAACAGACCAGATGCTGCAAGCAGCACGCTCGGGCAAGCAGAACATTGTAGAAGGTTGCGCAGCAAGGACTATGTCATCAGAGACAGAACTTAAACTGTTGAATGTTGCAAAGGCCAGTCTTCAGGAACTATTGGTTGACTACGAGGATTATCTCAGGGTTAGAGGGCTAAAGCAATGGCAAACGACAGATGAGCAATATCTGCAAAGTATTGCCATCTGCCGCAACCATAACGATTCAGCTTTTTACAGAGAAAAGCTATCAGAGAGAAGCGACGAAACCGTTGCTAATATTGCTATCATTCTCATTCATCAGACCGATTACCTTATCACCAAACTGTTTGAACGCCTGAAAAAGGATTTTCTATCCGAAGGAGGAGTTAAAGAGCAGATGTACAAGGCACGCATAGCGCATCTAAAAAAGAACAATTAAAGCAGCAATGGCACTGGGATTGCCAAGGTGGCTAAGGTTACTTTACTAGGATTACTAGGATTACTAAGGTTACTAAGATAGCTAGGATTACTAAGATAGCTAGGATTACTAGGATAACTAAGTAGCCACCATAGTAACCCTAGCCACCATAGCTACCCTAGCCACCATAGCTACCCTAGCCACCATAGCAACCCTAGCAACCATAGCAACCCTAGCCACCATAGCAACCCCAGCCACCATAGCAACCCTAGCAACCATAGCAACCCTAGCCACCATAGCAACCCTAGCAACCATAGCAACCCTAGCCACCATAGCAACCCTAGCCACCATAGCAACCCTAGCCACCATAGCAACCATAGTTACCTTAGCCACCATAGTAACCCTAGCTACCATAGCCACCCTAGTTACCCTAGCTACCCTAGTTACCCTAGCCACCATAGCAACCCTAGTTACCCTAGCCACCATAGCAACCATAGCCACCCTAGCAACCCTAGTTACCCTAGCCACCTTAGCTACCCTAGTTACCCTAGCCACCTTATAAATCCAGTTCATCAAGCGGCAGGTTCCAGGCTTGAGCAACCTCTTTATATACAACCTTGCCTTCAACTATATTCAGGCCCTTGCGAAGTTCTTCATTGTCGGCACAAGCCTTGCGCCAGCCCTTATTGGCAAGCTGCAGCGCGTATGGCAATGTTGCATTGGTAAGCGCCAATGTTGATGTATAGGGCACTGCGCCGGGAATATTCGCAACGCAATAGTGCAGAATTCCATCGACATAGTATGTAGGCTTTTCATGGGTTGTAGGGTGCGAGGTCTCAAAGCAACCGCCCTGGTCAATGGCAACATCAACAAGCACGCTGCCTGGTTCCATAAGGGCTAGCATATCGCGTGTTACAAGCTTTGGGGCTTTCGCTCCGGGAATAAGCACTGAACCCACAACCAAGTCGGCACTCTTAAGCTCTTCACGGATATTGTATTCCGATGACATAAGTGTCTTTACATTCTTTGGCATGACATCGGCAAGATAGGCAAGACGCGGCAAGGACACATCACAAATTGTCACATCAGCTCCCATTCCGGCAGCCGTGCGCGCTGCTGCTGTGCCCACTACTCCGCCGCCGATTACAAACACCTTTGCCGGCTTGACGCCCGGCACACCGCCCATGAGCTTGCCCTTGCCGCCTCGCGGGCGCTCAAGGAAGTAGCAGCCTTCCTGCGTTGCCATGCGGCCGGCAACCTCGGACATCGGCACAAGCAGAGGCAGGGAGCGGTCCTTGCGCTCTACAGTCTCATAGGCGCAGCACACTGCGCCGCTCTCAATCATGGCCTTTGTAAGCGGTTCGCTGGAGGCAAAATGGAAATAGGTAAATACAAGCTGTCCCTTGCGCACAAGCCTGTACTCGCTCTCAATGGGTTCTTTAACCTTTACAATCATTTCGGCCGAAGCATACACATCTTCAATAGAGGGAAGGATTATTGCACCGGCCGCAGTATAAGCGTCGTCACTGAAACCGCTGTTAACGCCTGCCGATTCCTGCACATACACAATGTGGCCATTCTTGACCATCTCCTGAACGCCTGAGGGTGTCATTCCCACACGGTTCTCATTGTTCTTGATTTCTTTTGGAATACCGATAATCATAGCTCTGAAGGTTTAAAGGTTACACCAAATATGAAGTTCGCCAACTTCTTTCTTAGCAGTGAAAGTAGATAATAAATGAATAAAAAAGAAAGATTGTTCCTTAAAAAAAATTAAATGCTGTACAAGGCGGCAATTACAGGTGCTCATGGAGCAGGTGCGGCATCACAACGCACATCCTTGAATACAAGAAAATCAAAAAGGTCCAGAGCGCCAGCCCCGGACCTTTTTGAAACAGAAAAAGTATGTTTACTTTTTCTTATAGAACATCTTTACAGGCTTGTAGCAGATGTTGTCATATTTTTCGAGCACTGTGCCCTTGTCGGTGTCAAACACCCACACGCTGCCGTTAAGCCCCTCTTGAGCGGGTTCATAGAAGGCTACATAGGTCTTCATGTGGTCACTGCTTATTTCAAATGCAGTTATAACTGCGCTGTCGCTGCCCACAGTAAGGAGCGTTGGAGCATTCGGGAGCGTTGAAACATTTGTATTGTAGTTCCAGCGGCGCACTTTGTTGCCGTCGGCAAAAAGGAGCGAGTAATAGGTTTTGTTTGCCACGCATGGCGTCTCGACTGTAAGCGGATTTGCAGGAATTGAGGCCTGAGAAGTGTTTGCCGTTGTGAATGTTGGCTTCATCTCAACAAAGTCGTAGCCCCAAAAATCGGTATAGAGAACCTCGCTGCGGGTAATTGGAGTGCCTGTGATATTTGAAAGTATGAGAAACTCCTGACGGCCGCCGGCTGTGACCTTCTGCGCTGTTGTCATTGCCACCTTTGCCATTGCCACAAGACTGCGGTTAACGAAGTGGTTTTTATCCCGGAAGAGGGAGTCGCCCAAGGTAAGATGATACTCCTTGCTGCAGTAATATGGACCGTAACCGTTGTAAATTTGCGCAAGCGCTCCATTGTCACTGTCCCACAGCACAATATCGTAGGCTGTTCCGCTGTTTACGATGCAACTCTGCGCGTATGTGGATTGCAGTTTTCTTGGCTTAGCCACAGCCGATTCTGTTGTGGAGAACTCATAGACTTTGCCATTCTCGCATATTACAGGATATGACACGCCGGAATAGCCCGTCTCCGGAATGCCGAGAATTGTGGGCTTGAAATCATCGTATTCAGGAACTGTGAACATATTCTCCACCACAAGGGTCTTTTCGTTCAAATAGTAGATTGTGGGCAGGTCGTCACGCTCGCCGCCTCCCTGGCAGGCAACAATAAGGCTGCCGCTGCACTGTACAATGTCGGCCGCGCCCGCAGCAAAGGGGGTGTCGGGATTGTTCACTGCAAAGCAGTCGCCCACGGTGAAGCTGGCTTCGCTGCCGGGTTCGGGCTTCTGCATGAACGAAAGCATTGAATTGCCCTGGGAGTCCTTGCTGAGCAGGGTTATGCCCTCTTCATAGGGTGAGTTTACATACACTATGAAGGGATAGAATGCCTTTCCGTCCTCATTTTCCACAATAAGGCGGCAGTTGTACTTTCCAAGCGCATTGCCCACAAATGTAAAGGCCTCATCATGGGAATAGGCTTTCAGTTCTATTTCCCATGTATATGAGAGCGGCTTTTCCTTGTTGCTTTGCGAAATGACCGGATGGATGACAAGCGTGCTGTTCTTGTCAATATTGTATATGCTGTCAATGCCCGACTCTATCGTTATGTGGGAGAGAGGGCGCGTTGCATCCGTTGTCTCGTCACTGAAGCATGAGGCAAGCATAAGAAGAGCCAATAATGCTATATGCAGTTTTAATATTTTCATATCTCTATAATAATGCTTATTTGGTACTTTTACTGTATTCAGGCAGCAACTGAATATGGGTCAGGGAAATCAAATGGAAAATCGGGGAATTCGCTCAGAATGCGCTCCCTGTTTGCAGGATTCTCAAAATACTCATACATCTTTGAATAGATATACTTTACGAAGATTGTACGGTACTGATAAGGGTCGCCAAAAGGGATATGCTCAAGGTTGTCGCCGTAGAGCGCTGCCATTTTCTTGTATGTTTCGGGCAGGATTTTCTCAACATCGTGGAAATACTCCACCATCTTAATGAACTTCAACGGATGCCATTCGCCCAAATATCTCTTTTGCCAAACCTTTTCGCCGTGCGCATTGTACCACGCCGGCTGGTCGACAGAGTTATCGAAACGGAACATGCGCACCTGGCTCAATGAATCAAGCGTTGGCACAAAGTGCTCGTTGCTGCTGAGTTGCAGACAAAGGCTGTAGCGGGTGTATCCTGTTGCAAAAGTGCCTTCGAGATTGTCGCGGTACACCGTTACAGGAATAACTCCCTGCACTGAGTCGGGCATAATGCAGGCCTCGCCTATCGTGTAGTGAACACCCTCCACTGCCGTAGTGGAATCGGGGATTACTGTATAGGCAATCTCTCTCTTCAGGCTGCTTACTCCACCCATTACCTTTACCGGAATATTGTAGGTATATTCCCTTATCTCAACCGGGGTTACACCAAACGAGTAAATGAGCGTATCCTTTGTAAAATATACACCTGAATGTGATACATCGAATCTCATGTAGTCCTCGTCGTCGCACGCTGTAAAGAGGAGCGCCGCAGGCAAGGCTAATGCCATTATGGCGTATCTTATAATATCTTTCATGTCAATAGGCCGTTTTTAGTTTCTGTTTTCAATCTCAACATCAGGAATGGGGATTGAGTAAATTCCTGCCGCCGGCTGATAAGTGGTCTTTCCGTCGTGGGAGAGTATTGGAAGGTTCTGCCGCTTCATATTGAAGTATGTCTGCCCTTCGCCAATAAGTTCCTTATAGCGCTCATCGTTTATCAGTTCCACGGTGAGTCTCTTTTCCGCCTCAAGCGGGTCGAGCCCGCGGTGCAGGCGCACACTGTTGTAATATGCGAGTGCTGCGTCGTAATCGCTGTCAAGCAGCGCCTCTGCCGCAATGTAGTACATTTCGGGCAAGCGTATGAGGTTGATTCCCAATATAAGGTCGGCGGGACGGTTTGAAGCCATGTTGTTGAGTTCATATATATCGGTAAGCTTGCTGAGACGGTACTTTACATCGTCGCCTACACCCGATTCGGAGAAATAGGCCATTGTGCGGAAATCAAGTCCGGCAGCATCCTTCTCATAAAGTTCCATAAAATCGCTGCGGAGGTCAAGAGAGTAGTACGATGTAACCTGCTGCAGTTTGCCGCTTACGCTTGTGTAGAAACCGGGATGGTAGATGCCGAAAATTGTCTCCTTGCGCGAGAGCACTCCTGCAAGGTCGTTCACTACTTCCGTCTTCTCCTTGAGAGTATATTTGCCCCCCTCTATCACTTTCAATGCATACTCTGCCGCCTTCTCCCTGTTCCCCATTGTAAGGTACACGCGTGCCAATGTTGCCTGCGCCGCATAAAGGTTGAAATGAATCTGGCGGTCGAGCATAAAGCTGCCTTCGCTCTCATGCGCAGCCTCATCGGCAAGCAGCGCCTCGGCCTCAAGAAGGTCGGCAATTATATGTTCATAGTTCTTCTCCAACGATTCAAATTCAGGGGTCTTAAGCGAGAATTCTGTGGCGTACGGTATTCCGTTTGCCTTGGGATTCACGGTATACTGTTCGGCGAACAGACGAACAAGGTCAAAGTGCATGAAAGCACGCATGCCAAGCGCCTCGCCACGATAGAGCGTATATGGGAACTCCGCCGCACCCGCAACAAGAGGGGCATCGAGTATGCTGTTCACGTTTGAGATATTCTTATACATGCCGGTCCACACTGCCTCAAAGATGCCTTTTACCGAAGAGTGCTCCCAATTATAGCCGCTCATTGCCGTTGATGCCGAGTTTCCATAGCACCACATTGTCTGCGACAGTATCTCAAGCGTTGAGAAGTGCAGTTCCTGGCCGTAGAGCTGCTGTGTACGCATTTGCGAGTAGACACCGTACATAGCGTCCTCAATGCCCTCGGGCGTTGAAAGCAGCGGGTCACGCTTTACCTGCCCGTCGGGGGTAATGTCAAGAAAATCGTCGCACGAAGTCACTGCAAGCAGCATAGACGACATCAGCAATAATATATATCTAAATCTTTTCATCCTTAAACAACGTATTAAAGTGTAACACTCAAATAAAGCTCAAAGCCCTGGCTGTAGAGGTAATCAGTACCGCGCTCAATCTTCACAGTGGAAAGACGCAGAATATCGGTAAAGTTGACACCCAAACGGAGATTGCGCAATCTCATGCGCTTGCAGAGCTTATCGTTAAATTCATAACTGAGGTTGAGCGAGCCAAGAGAGAGAGTATTCTCCTCTTCGGCAAAGCGGTCGGTCTGCTGGGGACGCGAGGTATCGGCAATATCCTTGTACAGCGCAAGGTCACCGGGGTTCTTCCAACGGTCATCAAAGACACGCTGGTCGGCATTGTAATGCGGGTCAGCGCCCTCTACCTTTGATGCACGCGTGGTGTTGTAAACCCAAGCGCCCATTCTGAAGTTGAAGAGAGCATAGAGGCTGAATCCCTTCCAATAGAGATTTGTGCTGAATGTTCCTGCAAATTCAGGTTCGGTATCGCCTATGTACACCTTGTCGGCTGGGTCGTACACGAAGGTGCGTTCGCCATTGCGCTTTATGTACACCTCTTTTCCCGTAGCCGGGTCAATGCCGCCCGAACGAACTAACTTCAGCGCTGTGACACTCTCGCCCTCGGCATATTGCGGCAGCGGGGCAAGATAGAAACCGGCATTCTCCTGATTCTCCTTGTTGATTTCCTCAAGCGCCTTGTTGATTTTGGTAATCTTGTTGCGGTTCATGTAACCGGTAGCAGCCAAGCGCCAATAGAAATCATTTGTGCGGAAAATATAGCCGTCAATCTGAAACTCGATACCGCGGTTCTGCATTTCGCCAAGATTGGACTTTGCTGTAGTAACACCGGTTGAGGGAGCTTTTGCCTTGTCAAGCAGCAAGTCAGTGGTGTTGCGTATGTAGGCATCAAAGGCAAAATTCAGCCTGCGGTCGAACATGCTGAGGTCAACACCTACATTGTAGGTCATTGTACGCTCCCATGTAAGGTCGACATTGCCTATGGTAAGCGGAATTGCGCCAATGCCGTTTTTGTACTCATAGTCGTTCAGATACTTGTACATTGTCATTGCCTGGAAAGGGCTGAAGCTTACCTTGCCGGTATATCCCATGCTTCCGCGCACCTTGAAGATGTCAAAATTCTTCTTAATCTTCTTCATGAACGGCTCGTTCATCACGTTCCATCCAAGACCGCCCGACCAGAAGTGCCCGAAACGGTTATTTTCGCCAAACTGCGAAGAGCCTGTAGTGCGCCAAGTGGCATCCATAAAATAGCGGTTGCGCCATGAGAAGTTTCCTGTAGTAAAGAAACCGACATCGGCAGTTTCGGCCTGTGTTCCGTAAGGCTTGCTGTCGGTGGGATAGCCGGCTGCATTGCCAATGTATGAAAGGTGGTCGTTGTAGAAGCCTATGGCCTGCGTGGTTTCACTGCTGCTTTCGGCATGGTTAATCTCCCATCCTGCAGAAAGGCTCACAAGCGACAGGTCCTTGAAGAACTTGTTGAAAGTTCCTACAACATTCGCATTATAGCTTGTTCCGCGAGTTGTGCCCTTGGTATACTGGCCTTTCTTGCTGAGGTCGGCTATATCCTTGTAAGCACGCGATTTCGGCGATGTAAAAATATCGCTGCTGCCCATTTCGCTTGCAATGTTGAAATGACCGGTAAGCAGGAACATGTCGTTTATATCCCAACGGAAGTCGGTGCTGTTTGAGAGAGAGCGCTCGCCGCTCTTTGAGAAAGAGCCAAGAGTTGCCTCATAAAGCGGATTGTCAATATCCCATGAAAGGTTTGTGTTGGGAGTACCGTCGGCATTGAATATCCTGTCATAAGGGTTCATGCGCACATACTGCGAGAACGAGCCATAGGGAGAGTTCTTTACCGCAATTTCCTGATAGGTTGTGCGGTTAGATATTGTAACGGAGTTTCCTATGATGTAGTCGAGCTTGAAGCCAATGCTTGTACGCTTGCGGTAGTCGTCCTTCATCACACCTTTTGTGTCGCCGTAACGTCCTGTCAGTTCATAGCGCAGATTAGAAGCTCCGCCATAGACGCGCAGAGAGTGGTCGTGCGAGAAGGCTGTGCGCGCAGGCTGCGAAAGCCAGTCACTATTCAGCCCTGCCGCTATCGTCTTATAGCGCTGGTTGTAGAGTTCGTCATATTCATACTGCAGCGGCAGCCCGGTTGCGGGATTTATTGCGCCCTTTGCGTCATAAAGCCCGGCGAGGCGTTCATATTCAAGTTTTTCCCTGGCACTGAGCACATCATAATCGCCAAGCATAGGGAACTGCACATTGCCTGTAAAGTTATACTGAACACGCAAGGTGCTCTCCAGGATTGGCTTTCGGGTAATCACAATTACGCCGTTTGCAGCCTTTGAACCGTAAAGCGCCGTTGCCGAAGCATCCTTGAGCACTGTAATTTTCTCAATTTCGTTAATGTCAAGGTCATATAGGTCCTGCATTGTAATTTCAGTACCGTCAAGGATTATTGTAGGCTGGTTCACCTGCTGTCCGCTGTTAGAGAAGGAGCTCATGCCGCGGAGCACAAGTTCAGGAGTATGATTGGGGTTTGAGCCCTGGCTTGTATTCTGCACCATGGCCATGCCGGGTGTAAGTGCAGAGATTGCACTTATCAGGTTTGTTCCCGAAACTTGCTTAAGTTCCACGCCCGAAACTTCTGTAACCGAACCTGTAAAGGTCTCCTTGTTCTTTGTAACGAATCCGGTAACTACCACATCACTAAGCAGGTTGGCATCCTCAACAAGTTCAATATGGAGATTTTCCATGCTCTTGCCCGATGAATGAATCACAGCCTCGTGATAGCCTATGAAAGTAACATGCACCTCAAAGTCGCTTACAGGAGAGATTACCTTAAACTCGCCTTCGTAGCCGGTAGTTGTACCGGTTACCAGCTTGCCGCCGGCCCACACCGCAACGGTTGCGCCGAAGACAGGTTCACCGTTTGCCTTGTCGGTAACCTTGCCCGCGACAGTTCTCCTATCATCAGGCGCCGGTGCATGCGTAACGGCCGATGCGAAAGCAGCGGACACAGGCATAACCGCAAGAAGCGCCACAAGCAGCAAGGCCCTGAAAAGTGCAGTTGGGGTTAAAATAGTTTTTCCCATTATTGTCTTTTTATTAGTTCATTATTTCCAAGAAACCGCCTTAAAGCAGCTTCCTATAAGAAGGAACGCAAAATTACAAAAAAATAAAGTATCCCCGCACGTGTGGGGATACTTTATTACATGTTAATAGTATTTTTTAAGTTAAAGCCAATAAGAGACTTAGAAGCTGTTTAAATTTATATCGCCAAATTTTTTATAGAGCAAAGATAGTATGTTTTTTTATTTTTTGAGGGCGCATAGCGGGCTATGCAACCGCAAAAAAGAAAGAAACAGGCATTTTTGACTTGCGCGAAAATAGGCTGCACTCGCTTTGCAATCTGTAAGTAAACTTACATTGCGCTCGTTGGCACTATTTTTGAATATAAAAAATGGCGAAATAGACGAAACACGCTTCTATAAGAAAATACTTTTTAGAAATTTAAACAGTTTCTTATCACTTAACCAAAACCTTCTTTCCGTTTACAATGTAGAGGCCGGGAGCGGCAATTTGCCCAACTTTGCGTCCCTGCATGTCAAAGATACCCTTGACCGCGCTGTCCTCAACTGTTACGTTGTCTATTCCGGTAGGACACTTTGTGGCCACAAGGTTCTGGTAGAAGACAGCATACTCCTCCTCGTTTGTAGTATAATCCAAATTCTTTATAAGGAAATCGGCAATAGTGATTGTACCGTCGGCATTTGCAGTGAAGCGGACAGGAGAGGTGGTGCCGTTCATATCGTACAACTTGAGGAATGAAGGGTAAACACCGCCCGCGAGTTTACCGGCAGTCATCTCAGCGCTCATGCCGTCAGCAGCAACCGCAAAGGGGATACCGCCATAATTGATAGCGTTGACATCATTGCTAAGGAACTGTGTTATGTAAAGTTCTGCACCATTCTCAATAATTGTCATATAGAACTTGCCGGCATACTCCTTGCCATCATAAGAATGCATTGAGCCTGCAGTAACTTCCCATGTGCCCAGCCAGTCAAATTCAGGCGCCTCCGGTTCTGAGCCACCAGCTGCAGGAATAACCAAATCCTGATAGTACACAGCAGCTGTCTCCTTGCCGGTTTCGTAATTCAAATTCTTCACAAAGAAGTTGGCTATTTTAACAGAACCGTCACTGTTCAATGTAAAGGCAATTGGAGATGCAGTTGCATTCATGTCATACATTTTCAAGTATTCAGGATAAGCACCGCCCACGAGCGTGCCGGCAGTCATCTCAGCGCTCATGCCGTCTTCGGCAACCGCAAATGGTATTCCGCCATTGTTGATGCTATTAACATCATTGCCCATGAATTCTGTAACCAACAGTTTTCCATCACGCTCCACAATGGTCATTATGAACTCTGATGGATATTCCTTGCCGTCGTATGATTCAACAATGCCCGCCTTTACAGTGTGCTGGCCCACCCAGCTGAACTCAGCGGTGTCACTTCCGCCGCCTGCTCCTGCCTTAACAAGGGTTACGTTCTCATACCAGCCTACCATAGTATTACCCTCGCTTTTGCCATATTCGCCTGAAACAACAGAGAAGTTAGCCATAGCCAAAGAACCGTCCTCATTGAGAGTGACAGCAATTGGGGTCTCTGTAGCGTTCACATCAAACAGCTTAAGGAAGAAACCGCCGCCAAGACTATGCACATTGCCGTTTGCCAATGCTGCTTTTTTGCCATCACCTTCAACCGTCAGTCTGATACCGCCGTCATAGTTCAGGTTAGTCACGTCGTTGCCCATAAAGTTTGTAACAACATAGCCAGCCTCCAGGTATTCTGTTGCCTCGACATACTTGATAACAACTTCAAACGTTGAGGGGAACTCGCTGCCGTCCATAGTGTTAGGAGTACCGTTGAAAGTGTAAGTGCCGGCCCAGTCAAATGATGGGGTTTCGGGTTTCTCGCTTTCGCCGCCAACATAAGTCAGTTTTGCATTCCTGTAGGTTGCAATAACGGTTACACTCTGTCCCGAAACCGTCACAACTGTAAATGTTGGCACTGTAATAACTTTTGTCTCAGGGTTGTACTCATAATATTCCGTATTATAAGGATAAGATACCCAATTGCCATTTTCATGGACACCATTCGGATGCTCTGCCTTTTCATTCGCCATGTAAAGGTTGTTCCACAACTGAGGATTGTTGAAGTTTGTCATCTCGATAGTATTGCCGTCTATGGCACGGATGTTCAGCTTCTGCTTTGAGCCGGCGAAACCTATGATTCTTCCGGCATATTGCCCATCTGCCTCAATGGCAACGTCACTCTCACTCAAAAGAGTGCTTTCATAAGAATTCCTGTAGTTCTCTGATGCAAACTCAACATCTGCAGTAAACTTGTAGTCTCCAAACAAGTCTGCTACAGAAAGACTCTGTGCAGCAGCATTGACTGCCATGAAAAGCACAAGGCAAACTAACATAAAGTAGTTCTTCTTCATAAATCTGAAATTTTGTTTATAATAAATTGATAATCACTTAAAAATTTAGGGCGCAAAATTACAAAGACCGCCGTAAATAATAAAGAAAATTGACGGTTAATTGATGAATCAACCGCCAATTTAACATTTAACAATCCTGAAAATGCTACTTGAGATTTTCAAGCACCTTTTTAAGCTGCACGCTTTTGCTCGGACGCAGAGCGTCGTATGTATGCAATTTGCCCTCTTTGTCATATATTGCAAAGAACGGAATTCCCATAACATTCAAAGCCTTGCACAATGAGTTATCCTTGTCAAGCAGTTGGTTTCCGTGCATATCAAGTTCCTTCATCTTGCTCTTCCACGCCTCGCCGTCCTTGTCGACAGAAATTGAGAGAAAGACAACATTATCATTCTCAAGTTCAGTTTCCATGGCCTTTAGGAAAGGGACCTCCTTGCAGCATGAACCGCACCAGCTCGCCCAAACATCAACGTATACATACTTGCCCTTGAACGACGAGAAATCCACAACATTCCCATTGGCATCAACAAGAACCACCTCCCCGGGGAACTTTGAACCGGGAATAGTGCATTTGCGTTTTGAGTACTCATTTGCATAGCTCTCAGAAAGCCCATATTTTTTAACCGCCTTGTTAACCTGGCTCAATCCTCCTTCAAAATCGGCAGCATAATTATACTCCATGAGAAATCTGTTCATAATTGAAGCCGACACCATTGAACGAAGATAGCTGTTTTTATATGCTGAATAAAGGGCATCAAGTTTTTCGGCCAATGCCCCGCTATCGGGAAGCGTCTCATTCACAACAATGTTTGCGATAGGGAACAGAGATGCATAGTCATTGTCCAACGCTTTTTGCGGTTCAGGAAGAATGTCCCCTATGGCAAAATCTACTGCATCGGGCGCAATCCTCTGTGCACGGGGAATTGCTCCGTATGACAAATACGCCCTTGTATAAGCCCATGCCTTAATATATGAAACCACCTCTTTTGACGGACGCCTAGCTTCAATCACAGAATCGGCAGCAGCAGCAAAGCCTTTCAGCAATGATTTAAGCGCAGCATTATCCAGGCCCGCCTCCGTCCACAGACGGCGCTCATAGGCGGCAAAGAGCGAATTCAAATCGGAGAGCGCCACATTATCGGCTGTCCCGCGCACTTTCAGAGATGTTTTTTCTACGTCAACATTAAGTTTTGCCGCATCAGCATCGGCCAAAAACACAGGCACAATCAACTGTCTGTTATTCACAACCGCCACTAAGTTATAAAATCCAGATTTGCTTAATGGCAGCGCAGCCGCATATGCTCCGTCTTTAAAGCGCATAGCCTTTGCATTATCCTCCGCCGCAAAGTTCAATGGCGTCATATAGACTCTTGCCGTAGTATTGTCAAGCGCAGGAGAAAACACCAGTTCAACATTAACTCGTTGAGCGCTAGCATCAATCAAGGCTACAACAAAAAGCAGAAATGCAAACAATATCTTTTTCATTGTGTCAAAACTTCCTTAAACAAACAAAATTCTTACAAATTTAAGATTTTACGCGAACTTACTCAAGAGAAAAACCTTAAATTATGCAAAAATGGCAACTATTCGTATAAATAACGGAACAAAATAGTATATTCGCATGATGTATAAACAAAATATAGCATGAAAAAATCCATCACATTGCTGCTTGCCTGCGTGGCAGCCATGCTTTCGTGCGGAAGCGGAAGCGCCGGCCAAGCAGGGTCAGAAGTTATCAAGCTGAACACAGAGGAGTTCAACAGGAAGGTATCGGAAAAAGGAATTGCAGACTTCAAGTACCTTGGAGACAAACCCGCCATTGTAGATTTTTATGCCGACTGGTGCGGGCCATGCAAAAGAGTGGCGCCGGTTCTTGAGGAGATAGCCAAAGAATATGCCGGAGAGATATATGTTTATAAGGTAAATGTTGACGACGACCCTGAATTGGCCAAAAGATTTCACATAAGGTCAATCCCCGCAATTTTCTTTATCTCAGCCGATGGGGAACATACGCACAAATTAGGCGCGCTCAGCAAGGAGATGATAAAGGAGACAATAGCCACACAGTTTAATTTAG
Source organism: Bacteroidaceae bacterium (assembly GCA_017516885.1). Taxonomy (GTDB): domain Bacteria; phylum Bacteroidota; class Bacteroidia; order Bacteroidales; family Bacteroidaceae; genus HGM04593. Next base: position 29,492 of record JAFXAR010000026.1, on the reverse strand, counting down.
AACAGAAATAGCTGAGGGGAGCCGATTACTTAGAAGCGGTTTAGTTATTTTGCTGCAGTTTACGAATATTACCAAGAAAAATGAATACAATATGGATTGTCATGCCCATCCTTATTGCGCTTATGTTCCTTCTGGGAACAGAACTCAACAAAGAGGCATTTGCTAATGTTGCACGCAACCCCAAGGCCGTTATCCTTGGAATGACCGGACAGGTAATTTTGCTGCCGGCAATAGCATTTGCGCTGGCCTGGCTTCTAAAGATGCCGCCCGTATATTTTATGGGACTGGTGCTTGTAGCCTGCTGCCCTGGCGGAAGTTCGTCAAACGTCTTTTCAATGCTTGCCAAGGGCGATGTGGCGCTATCGGTAACGCTCACTGCCTTAAGCAGCATCATCACCCTGCTCACTCTCCCCGCCATAATGGAACTGACTTCGCTGTTTGTTTCACAGAATGCCGGAATTACCATTGAACTGCCCATAGGCAAACTGCTTGTACAGAACATAGTCCTGCTATTCGTCCCCCTGCTGGCAGGCTGGCTTTTAAAGCACTTCAAAGAGGCATTGGCGGCAAAAGTCAGCAAAGTGCTGAACAGGCTTGCCTTTCCTGCACTGATGACACTTGCCTTGCTGTTTTTTCTTCAATACACTGAGGAGATAACCGCTAATTTCAGCATCACCGGATTAGCATGCGTCTTGTTAATATTGGCAAGCATGCTCTGCAGTTCGCTCCTTTCACGTTTAGGAAGGCTCACCGGTGCGGCAAGGCGCACCATTGTCATTGAGGTGGGAATGCAGAACGCCGCTCAGGCAATAGCCATTGCAACCTCGCCATTCATCTTCAACAGCGGCGAAATGGCTATCCCGGCAATAATGTACGCATTATTCATGAACGTAATATTATTATTGTACGTCTTAAAGTTTAAAAAGATAAAATAACCGTAAACATGGCCAAGAAAGAGAATATAAAGAAACTATTCGACAACATTGCGCCCGACTACGACAAGCTGAACCACATACTTTCCCTAAACATTGACAAGAGCTGGCGCAAAAAGGCCGTAAAGGAGATTGCCAATGAGAACAGGGCGCTTGACGTTCTTGACGTTGCATGCGGCACTGGCGACTTCACCATTGAAATAGCGAAAAAGTGTGCCGCCGGAAGCCGAATTACAGGCATTGACCTTTCTGAAGAGATGATGAAGGCTGGCCGCAAGAAGATACAGACAGCCGGGGTTGACGCAATGCTTGAGCAGGGCGATTGCGAAGCGCTTAAATATTCCGACGAGAGTTTCGACCGCATTTCCGTCGGGTTCGGAGTGCGCAATTTTGAGCATCTGGAAATTGGTTTGAAGGAGATGCAGCGCGTACTGAGACCGGGCGGCAAATTGGTCATACTCGAGCTGTCAGTGCCATCGAATCCAGTTATACGCTGGTGCTACAAGCTCTACTTCCTGAAGATTCTTCCGGCTATTGGCGGTATGGTATCGGGCAACCGTGGCGCGTACGAATATCTGCCGGCATCGGTGCTGCATTTCCCACCCCCAGGCAAATTCATGTCAATGATGCAGGAGGCCGGCTTCAATGATGTAAAACAAAAGGCCCTCACTTTCGGCATTTGCCGTATGTATGTGGGTACAAAATAGGAGGCGATACTATGGCAGGAAAATGGATTGAGGCGATGCGCCTGCGGACACTCCCCGTAAGCATCGCCGGCGTATTGGCCGGATGCGCTTGCGCTCTGTGGCAGGGAAGTTTCTCATTTGCACCGGCCGCCACATGCCTTTTGTTTGCTCTGTCGGCTCAGATAGCGTCAAACTTCGGCAACGAATATTATGATTTCAAGAATGGAGTTGACCGCAAGGGTCGGGATGGATTCAGGCGTGGAGTTACCGAGGGCGACATAACCCCGCGCGCCATGAAACGCGCCACGTTTATAATGCTTGGCATAACGGCGGCAATAGGCTGCTCGCTGCTGTTCTACGGCAGCCTATGGCTTATTCCTGTAGGGCTGGCGATATTGCTGTTCGCACTTGCATACAGCGCAGGGCCCTACCCCCTCTCGCACCATGGACTTGGCGACGTAACAGTAGTCATTTTCTTTGGGATTGTACCGGTATCATTCACATACTATCTGCAGAGTGGCGAATGGAACGGCCTGCCAATACTGCTCAGCGTATCCGTGGCTATAGGAATGTTAGCGGCCAACGTACTTATCGTGAACAACTATCGCGACATGGAGGACGACAAGGCTGTTGGCAAACGGACTACGGTTGTTATCTTTGGGCGGCATGCAATGGGCTGCGTTTACCTCCTCTCGGGCATCATTGCAATGGGAATTATGCTCCCATTATGGACACAGCTGCCTTTGTGGGGACAGGCCACACCGGTCGTCTATCTGCTATTACACGCTGCCACATGGCGAAAGCTAATCCATTCCAATGGGCCTGCGCTCAACCCGCTGCTTGGCAGAACAGCAATGAATCTGCTGCTGCTCACCCTGATGCTGCTCGCCATTTCAGTGTTGAAATACAACAAGCTGCTTTTGCTCCACGCTTCAATTTAAAGCAGAACGAATAAAAAGAAAGGCCTTGCGTTTGCAAGACCTTTTCTGTTGTTGGGCTACAAGGACTCGAACCTTGAATGACAGGACCAGAATCTGTAGTGTTACCATTACACCATAGCCCAATGCTTAAATGCGATGCAAAGGTACAACAAATTTTGATAAAAAAAATATTTTCGGCATTTTTTTATCGGAAAAACCGAAAAAAACTGAAAAAAGTTCCATTTACGGGGCAAACAGAACAAAAAGCGGAGTTATTATTTTAAAATAGAGAAAATAAACAATATCTTTGCATGATACATGCGCCAAAGAGCAAAAAGATGCTTTCGGGTGTTTAAAATAAGATACAATAGCAATATGAAAAAAGATAACAAAAGCGCAAAAGAGACTATCGAACAGATTATTGAAGGCATTCAGGATAAAAAAGGAAGAGAAATAGTTATAGTGGACATGCTTGAATTAGGCAACAGCATCTGCGACTATTTTGTCATCTGCGAGGGAAACTCCCCGGCGCAGGTAAATGCCATTACCGGTTCGGTAGAAGACAAGGTAAGAATCGAGTGCGGCAAAAAGCCCTACGCCGTTGACGGAATGCGCAATGCGCAGTGGGTGGCAATGGACTACGGCGACATACTGGTACACATATTCCAGCCCGAAGTGCGCAAGTTCTACGACCTTGACCACCTTTGGGCCGATGCCAAGATTACTGCAATACCCGACTTTGACGCAGTATGATGAGCGCAAATGCGGCCGCAGCAACAACTCTTCAAAAACAAATTAGAAGCTGTTATAACATCTTCTAAACATTTTCAGAAATTCAAACAGTTTCTCTAACAGAATATATGGCAAATACAAAAAATATAAAAGGAGGAAAGTTCAACTTCACATGGTTCTACATAATAGCAGGCGTCATACTGATGTCTATATACTTTTTCGGTGACGACCAGGGCAACCAGGTGAAGGAAATCGAATATTCCAAACTTAAGGAATACGTGGAGAGCGGATACATTGAGGAGATTACCGTATTCGATGATGGCGAAATCAAGGCCATTCTAAAGAAAGAGCATGCCGGAAAGATTTTCAAGGGCACTCCGCTCAAAGAGGGCGCACGCCAGATGGTAATAACCACAACCGGCTCAATAGACAACTTTGACAACTTCATAACCGAGATGAAGACCCCCGATGCATCGGGCAAAAGGAAATTTGAGGGCACTCTTGAATACGACAAGGACAGTGGCCTGCTAAGCGGTTTCCTTTGGAACATTGCGCCATTCCTTATCATTCTTTTCCTTTGGATATTCATCATGCGCCGCATGAGCGGAGGCGGAGCAGGCGGAGGCGGCGTCTTCAATGTGGGAAAATCACAGGCCAAGCTGTTCGACAAGAACAACACCCCCACTGTAACCTTCAAGGATGTAGCGGGACAGGCCGGTGCAAAACAGGAGGTAAAGGAGATTGTGGACTTCCTGAAGAACCCTCAGGTATACACCGAACTTGGCGGCAAGATACCCAAGGGCGCGCTGCTTGTAGGCCCTCCGGGAACAGGAAAGACACTGCTCGCCAAGGCTGTGGCCGGCGAAGCAAACGTCCCGTTCTTCTCTATGTCGGGTTCCGATTTTGTGGAAATGTTCGTGGGCGTGGGCGCATCGCGCGTACGCGACCTGTTCCGTCAGGCAAAGGAGAAAGCACCCTGCATAATATTCATTGACGAGATTGACGCAGTGGGCCGCGCCCGCGGCAAGAACCCCTCAATGGGCGGCAACGACGAGCGCGAGAACACCCTCAACCAGCTGCTTACCGAAATGGACGGATTCGGCACTAACAGCGGAATCATCGTGATTGCTGCAACAAACCGCGCCGACATTCTTGACAAGGCGCTGCTCCGCGCAGGACGCTTTGACCGCCAGATACATGTAGACCTCCCCGACCTCAACGAAAGAAAAGAGGTGTTTGGAGTGCATCTGCGCCCCCTGAAGCTTGACGAGAGCGTTGACATTGACATCCTCTCTCGCCAGACACCTGGATTCTCGGGCGCCGACATTGCCAACGTGTGCAACGAAGCTGCACTTATAGCAGCCCGCAACAAGAAGAAAGCCATTGACAAGCAGGATTTCCTTGATGCCATTGACCGCATTATAGGCGGCCTTGAGAAAAAGACCAAGGTGATGACCCAAAAGGAGAAGGAAGCCATAGCAATCCATGAGGCAGGCCATGCCACAATTTCATGGTTTCTTGAGCACGCCAACCCCCTTATCAAGGTAACCATAGTTCCGCGCGGAAGAGCGCTCGGAGCAGCATGGTACATGCCCGAAGAGCGACAAATTACCACCAAGGAGCAGATGCTCGACGAAATGTGCTCAATACTCGGCGGCCGCGCAGCAGAGGAGACATTCATCGGCCACATATCAACCGGCGCAATGAACGACCTTGAACGCGTCACAAAGCAGGCCTACGCAATGATAGCCTACGCCGGCATGAGCGACAAGCTCTCAAACCTCTGCTACTACAACAATCAGGAGTATTCATTCAACCGCCCCTACAGCGAAAAGACTGCCGAAACCATTGACAGCGAGGTGCATAAGATGATAAACGAGCAGTATGAAAGAGCAAAAGCGCTTCTTGCAGAGCACAAGGAGGGACATGCCGAATTGGCAAAGATACTTATTGAAAGAGAGGTGATTTTTGCTGAGGATGTAGAGAAAATCTTCGGCAAGCGCCCATGGGCCTCACGCAGCGAGGAGATTTTCGGCAACAGCGAAAACACAGAGAAGAGCAAATCTGAAGCAGCAGAAGAGAATGCAGCAGACGCTGCTGCTGATGCCGGCACAGCAGACACCGCCAGCGACGCACCGGCAGAGCAGGCAGCAGAATAAAGAAACGGTTTAGCAGCTTCTAAGAAACAAATAACCATAAACACAATAAAACATGAAAAACTTCCTTGTAAGAACAGTAACGGGAGTGCTTTTCGGAGTGGCGCTCATTGGGTCAATCATATACGGCAGCATCTCCTTCGGCATACTGTTTGCTTTGGTTACCATGCTGTCTGTTAACGAATTCTGCACCCTCATTGCAGAGTACAAGAAGACAAACTTCAGCAAATGGCTGGCAATTATTGCCGGCGGATACCTTTTTGCGGCATTCTACATGACAACTCACATGAATCCCAAAATGGTTTTGCCACTCTTTGCCCCATACATGGCCATAGTGCTTTATGTATTCATCAAGGAACTGTTCAAGACCGAAGGGAGCAAACTCGACAACTTTGCATACTTCTCGCTGAGCCAGCTATATGCAGCGCTCCCCTTTGCACTGCTGAACATACTTTCAACCGGCGGCGCTACCGGCGGCGCAACCTACAGTTTCGTGCTTCCGCTGAGCATATTTATCTTTGTATGGTGCAATGACACCGGCGCATTCCTCTTCGGATGCACCCTCGGACGACACAAGATGTTCGAGCGCGTATCGCCCAAAAAGACATGGGAGGGATTTATTGGCGGCGCACTCGTAGCAATAGGCGCAGGAGTGGCACTTTCTTGCATTTGGGACATCATGGCACTGTGGGAGTGGGTTGGCATGGCAGCGATAGTTGTTGCAACCGGAACACTCGGCGACCTCATAGAATCGTGCATGAAGCGCGAAATGAAAATAAAGGATTCAGGCAGCATACTGCCGGGCCACGGCGGCATGCTCGACCGCTTTGACAGCACAATGATTGCTGCCCCAAGCGTAATTGTCTACCTGAGCTTTATTGGAATAATCGGTTAAAATTAAGAAACTGCTACTTGTTTTTTTCAAGAATAGAAATCATCTTGCGGGCTGCCCGCTCCGACGCCCCTGCCCCGCCAAGAATATCAAGCATGCGGTCATACTCTTTGAGCATGGCCGCTCTTTCTTTGCTGCCGGCCGGCAGCAGCCTGCCCAGTTCCGCCTTAATATTCTCAATTTTCATATCAGCAGCCACAAGCTCACGCACAACCTCTTTGCCGGCAACAAGATTCACCAATGAAACAAACTTCACCTTGAGGAAGTGGCGCTTTAGCCATGAGTAGAAACGTGCCATGGGCGTAGCGTAGCAAACCACCTGCGGAACACGGAAAATTCCGGCTTCAAGAGTGGCAGTGCCCGAAGTGACAAGCGCAGCATGAGCGCAGTTAAGCAAATTATATGTCTCGCCAAACACTATGCACGCACCAGCCTCAACGTAAGGAGCATAGAACGACTTGTCAATACCCGGAGCACCGGCAATCACCGGCTGATAATCGGGATACTCCTTCATCGCCTCAAGCATCAGCGGAAGGTTTGCCTTTATCTCCTGCTTGCGGCTTCCGGCAAGCAACGCCACTACCGGCTTGCCCGGAATGCCGTTGCGCTCAAGAAACTGCTCACGCGGTTCAGGCGCTCCGCGAAGGAAAGCATCTACCGCATCAACACAAGGATTGCCCACATAATTTATTCTGTAGCCATGCTTCTTCTCAAAAAAGTCAATCTCAAAGGGAAGAATTGAAAACAATTCGTCAACATCGCGCTTTATGCTCTTTATGCGATGCTCCTTCCAGGCCCATATTTTAGGGGAAATGTAATAATAGACAGGAATTTTTGTGTTTTCATGTATGTACTTTGCAATGGAGAGGTTGAAGCCCGGATAGTCAACCAATATAAGCACATCGGGATTCCATGAAACAATATCCTTCTTGCACATGCTCATGTTGGAAAAAATCGAGCGCAGATGCAAGAGCACCGGCACGAATCCCATAAACGCCGTATCGCGGTAATGCCTTACACGCTCCCCGCCCACGGCCGACATAAGGTCGCCGCCAAAGAAACGGAACTCGGCATTAGCGTCAGCAGCCTTAATCTCGCGCATCAGGTTCGACGCATGAAGGTCACCCGATGCCTCTCCAACTATAAGATAGTATTTCATTCAGGACAATATATAATAGACTTAACAGTGCGAAGATAACAAAAAACGCGGTTATTGTCACAATAGAAAAACGCAAATAATAAAAAACGGAAAGGAAAATAAAAAAATATCCACATATTTTTGCTTAAAGCCTTTTTTTTATACCTTTGCGAAAACGCTGCAGTCTGCTGATTGCCAGTATTCTAATAGCAGCGTTATAGTTGGGGGGCAAGTCCATTAGAAACTGTCCATCAAACTATTTAACATAATGTAAAGCGTTTACTGAACGCTTTGTCTTGACAACTTGGAACTTCGCAACTTTCAATTATCCGTCAAAAACAAAGCAATAGTAGATGCCTGTTGGTATGTTATATATACCCGGCTGGTCTGTGCCAGTTGGGCTAATTTCATATTAGCGTGGGCTTCTGCATTGCTCGTTTCGGCGGATAGGGCAATGCGAAGGCCTCAAGTTGTGAGACGAGTGATTAGTACAGACTCTCACGCTTTCTTTATTATACAACTATAACCAACCTTATCAGGAGAGTCGAGCGGGCACACATAAAACACATGAAGCGCCATTCGACAATTGCATTACTCTGCTTACTGTTTATTGCTGTATGCCATACTGCATGTACAAAAGACATTGTAGAAACAACGGGTGACATTATCGGCCATGTATATGACAGCCATGACAACTCCCCTATCACTCATGCATCCATACAAATTGTCCCTCATAACAAGACTTTCACAACAGGAGAAGACGGTTACTTCTTTTTCCCGGACTTGGAATCAAGAGAATATGAAGTAACTGTTAGCAAAGAGGGCTACAACACGCAAAAGAAAAACATCTTCGTAGAAATTGGAAAGGAGAACCGTCTTGATTTCCAAATACAGCCCTCACAACCGGAATTAACAGTTTCTGAAAACACATTGGATTTCGGGAACACTTCTACAACACAGACTTTCAGCATAACCAATACCGGCAATGCCCTGCTTGAGTGGCAGATAAGCGAGGATATTCCATGGCTGTCGTGTCTTCCCACATCAGGAGAAATTGAAGCCGGCAGTTCCCAGTCCGTAATTGCAAATATCGACCGCAGCGGTTTAGAAAAGGGCAACTACTCTCAAACCATTGCCATTGCTTCAAATGGCGGCAGCGCTGTTATTGAAGCAAACCTTTCTGTGCAAGGAAACAAAATAAGCATAAATCCAAAAGAACTGGACTTCGGGTCTGTAACAAACTCGCTGCCACTCACACTTCAGAACATCGGTTCAGGGACAATATCATATACAATAGATGTATCAAACGAATGGATTATCCCAAGCAAAAGCAGTGGCCAGCTTGCAAATAGCGAAAGCATTATTGTATCAGTAAACCGCAATACAATGTCTCAAGGAGACTACACCGGAACACTAAGCATAAATTTTGACAAGGAGAAAGAACAGATTCCCATCAAGATGAACATTCCTGAAAAATCGCAGCCGGTAGTCTCCATTCATGACATTTTCAACGTAACCTATAATAGCGCCACAGCAAAAGGAGCAATCGTTTCAATAGGCAGTTCAAGGGTAACGCAGTACGGATTCTGCTGGAGCATCAATGAAAATCCCTCCGTCAATGACGAATTTTGCAACCTCGGAGACAGCGAAACAGCCAAAGACATCACATACAACATCTCAGGACTTGAGCCAAAAACCACATACTATGTAAGAGCCTACGCAAAAAATGCAGTTGGAATATCATACAGCAGCCAAATGACACTGCAGACAAAAGACACGCCACAAAAGCCGGTTGTGGAAACTGGCAGCGCCTCGCACATTCAGTCAACTACGGCAGAAATCACTGGCAACATTCTCAACATAGGCGAAGAGAAAGGTTTAACCATGTACGGACATGTATGGGGAGAAAAGGAGATGCCAAGTATAGAAAACGGCAAATGCACCGATTTAGGCAGGACGGACAAAAGCGGAGCCTACTCCTCAACATTGAAAAACCTGAAACCCAACACAAAATACTACGCAAGAGCCTACGCATCCAACACCATTGGAACATCATACGGCGAAGAAATCACATTTACCACATCGCTTGACAGTGTAAAACTAACAACTGCCAACGCCTATGAAATAACCCATAATTGCGCCACCGCCGGTGGTACAATAACCGCTGATGGCGGTCACACAATCACCGAGCGAGGTGTTTGCTGGGGTACGTCGGCAGCCCCCACAATAAGCGGCAATTCAAAGGCATCTGCCGACAAGTCAAATACTTTTACAGTACGCATCGAAGGATTGCAGCAAAAGACCAGCTATCATCTTAGAGCCTATGCAAAGACCCAAAGCAATCAGATTTTCTACGGTAACGACATCACATTCGCCACGGTACACGAAATCAAGCTTCCCGAGGTTGGCAATGTGACAGTTACTGAAATTGGGGTCTCAAAGGCAACATTCAGCAGCACAATAACCAGTGACGGCGAGGGCAACATTTCCGATTGCGGTTTTTGCTATTCCGTGTCACCTAACCCTACAATAAATGACAATAGAACAAGTTACGGCCCGGGCACATCAACATTCGGCAAAAGCGTTTCCCGCCTCAGCGAAAACACAACCTATTATGTGCGGGCCTACGCGACCAACGAAGCCGGAACAAATTACAGCAGCGAGACTGCATTCACAACCAAAGAGGTTACAGCAGCTTCGCTCTCTGACGTAACTGTCAGCAGCGTCAATTTCACATCGGCTAATGTTGAGGCACAGATTACCGACAATGGCAACGGCACAGTTACCGATGCGGGATTCTGCTACTCCGGCGAGCACTACCCCACTTTGCAGTCCGGCACTAAGGTTTCATGCGGAAAGGAGACTTCGCTGAAAGCTAAAATCACAGGACTGGAGCCGGAACACACATACTACCTCAGAGCGTATGCTATAAACGAGAAGGGGACATCGTACAGTAACGAAGTCACTATAACCACCCCTAAGCACGAGGTTAACCCCTATACCACTATTCTTGTAGAAACCTCATACGGAACAGCAGAGATAAACATGGCAAAAGTTGTCGGCGGCACATTCATAATGGGAGCACAGAAGACATCGGCAGCAAAAGAGAACTACGACAAGGATGCATACTCCGATGAGAGTCCAACACACAGCGTAACACTATCCAGCTACTATATCTCAAGTACAACCGTAACACAAAAGCTGTGGTATGTAGTCACAGGCAATTACCCTGCAGTAAGCAACTCTTATGGCCTCGGCGACGATTACCCAGTATACAATGTAAGCTATTCTGACTGCCAGCAGTTCATAAATATGCTCAACAATATCACAGGCAAGAACTTCCGCATGCCCACGGAAGCCGAATGGGAATTTGCCGCACGCGGTGGCAACAACAGCAGTTCCACCAAATGGAGCGGGTCGGGCACATGCGGCGCTTCAGCATGGCATGCACAGAATTCAGGAGGCAGACTTCACCCCGTTGCACAAAAGCAGCCAAACGAACTGAACATATACGACATGAGCGGCAATGTTTGGGAATGGTGCTCCGACTGGTATGGAAACTACAGCAGTTCTGCACAGACAAACCCGGCTGGAGCAGCATCGGGTACCGGACGAGTTATTCGCGGCGGCGGATATGATGACACAGCAACCGATTGCCGCGTTACGGTGCGCAGCAGCGCTCAGCCATCAGGCACATACACTAACATCGGCCTTAGGCTTGTATTTCTAAAGTAAGCAGAAAGTAACAAAACAATAAAACACATAAAACTATGAAACGGACATTTCTATTAACTCTTTTGGCAATAATGTCAACATTTGCAAATGCGCAATTCAGCGGAAACGGCACTGGCACATCGAGCGACCCTTACCAGATAACCTGCGCCGACGAACTGTTTGAGGTGCGTAATGCCCTTGGCGCGTATTATAAATTGATGAATGACATTGACCTTACTGAATGGATTGAGGAGAACACCCCTTCACAGGGCTGGGCTCCTATTGGCAACTCGTCAACTCCATTTACCGGTACATTTGATGGAAACAGCAAGAGCATCAAGGGACTATACATTAACCGTAACACAGATTGTTGCGGTTTGTTTGGATACACAAATGGCGCAACAATATCGAATCTTACACTTGAAAGGCCGCAGATAACGGGAGGCCATTATACCGGCGGCGTTGCTGGAAGAACAAATGGCAGCATAACAAACACCACACTAATTAACCCGCAGATAACAGGAGGCAGATTTACCGGCGGCGTTGTCGGATATGCAATTGGCAGCATAAAAAACACCACACTAATTAACCCGCAGATAACAGGAGGAGACGATACCGGCGGCGTTGCCGGATATGCATGCAGCACAACAATAACAAACACCACACTAATTAACCCGCAGATAACAGGAGGCAGTTATACCGGCGGCGTTGCTGGAAATGCAGGTAGCATAACAAACACCACACTAATTAACCCGCAGATAACAGGAGGCAGTTATACCGGCGGCGTTGCTGGAGGATTACATTGGAATGATGATATAAGCAGTTCAGTAGTTATTAAAGGCAGCATTAAAGGCGGCACTTATGTAGGAGGTATTTTAGGATTCATTAGTATTGGAAGCCTTTCCGTTTCTAATAACAATAGAACAAGAATTTGCCTTAGCAACAATCTATGCTCTGCAAATATAGCAGCAACCGGTGACTATTGCGGAGGCATAGTCGGTTTTTGCGAAGGTTATTATTACAACTATTCATCAAATCTTTATGAACTCTTTAAATACAAAATTGAGAACAACGCCTTCTATGGCAATATAAACGGCAAGCAGTATGCAGGAGGAATTGCCGGAAAGGAATACTACTCTTACTTATACAACAATATCTGCGGCGGCAATATTAACGCCGAAGACTATTCCTATGGAATTGCATATTATGACCAATACGGCGAAATTGACAAGAATGTATTCTGCGGCGACACAATCTACTCCAAAGGCACAAACACCAAGCGTATATCAAACAAAGCCGCAGTAAACAACTATGCATATACAGGGACAAAAGTGTTTTCAAGCGGAAAGCAGATTACCGTGAACGACGGTACAAGCAACGGCACAAGCAATGGCATAAAGTTGTTGAAGAAACAGACCACATACGAGGGGTTAGGCTTTGACTTTACAAACATTTGGGCAATTGTAAACGGAGAGACATTCCCTTATTTTATGACACAAGGCACTCCTGTTAAAGCAACATCGTTCACAGCCGGCAGCAAAGGAGTTATTTCAGGAACGGCAAATGGGAGCGGAAAGGTGTATGTAATTCGTGGCAGCTCAATATATGAAGCTCCAATAATTGACAACAGCTGGAGCGTGCAGCTTGGCAAAGTTACTGACGGCGAAACTGTTGATGTATGCGTCCATTACGAGGACAAGCAACCCTCAATAACTACGACAGCAACAGCCATGAGTTCATCGGTTGAACCGACAGCCAACACAGGCGATGCCAATGGCGACGGCACAGTAGACACAGCCGATGTGGTAGCAATAGTTAACTCTATTCTTGGCAAAGAATCATCGTCATTCGTACAGGAGAATGCCGACGTAAACGGAGACGGCGAGGTTCTCATTGACGATGCTGTACTTACCGTACAAATGATTCTTGATGCACAATAAGAGACAGCTTTATTTAACACTGACCTTTAAAAGACGATTATCATGAAAGGATTAAGAATATTTTGCCTTATGGCGGCGCTGCTCACAATATCATCAGCAGTCAAAGCAGAATGCCGCTTGTCCATTCCTGCAACAACAATTGAAGCCGGAAGCAGCCAAAGCATAAGTATAGACCTGGAAAACACAGAAGGCGTAACCGCATTTCAGTTCTGCATTAAGTTTCCAAACGGTTTCAGTGTCAACAGCATGACAAATGAAGACGAGGAGACTGTGCCGGCAATTACGCTCAGCGAGCGCAAGAAAAGCAAGCACAGCATCACAATGCAGCAACAGGAGGACGGAAGCTACAAAATTGTTGTGCTCTCAACAAGCAACCAGGTGTTCAGCGGCAACAGCGGTGCCATAATAAATATCTCCGTGACGCCGTCTGCAACAGTGCAGAACGGAATTTATGAGATTTTGATGAGCGAAATCGCGATATGCCCCATTACTGACGGTGTCATAGGAGAAACGATAAAACAAGAGGACTTCACTGCGACCATAACCATCAATAACAAAAGCCAGAGCAATGAAGTGCATGCATCGCTCTCCTTAGGCACTGAAGAGCTGGAAGCCGGCAGCATATCGCCTCTTTACATAAACCTCACAAACAACATTGAAATCACAGCAGCACAGCTGAATATCATGCTGCCACAAGGAATAAATATTGTGGAAACAACAAATGAGGACGGCGACAATGTTCCAAATGTTTCATTGACCGAGAGAAAGAAGAGCAAGCACAATGTAACAGCACGCCAACAGGAGGATGGAAGCTATACAATTGCCGCACTCTCCACAACAAACCAGCCGTTTACAGGGAACGATGGAGCTTTAATCAAGCTCAACGTGTCAATATCCGCGACCATGACAGGTACTCAGGAAATTCTATTGAGCAACATTGTGCTTGTACCACTTGTAGAAGGGAAACCCGGAATTTCCATTACGCAAGAGCCAGTCACTGCACAAATATCCATAAGCAACAGTGGGGGCGGCACAATAAGCGGAGACAACACCCTGACAGTAAACCGTTCAACGGTCTACCATAATGAACCGGCATACATAGGCATTGAGATGAAGAATAACAAGGCTATATGCGCAATTCAGTTCAATATAAAGCTGCCTCAAGGAGTAAACATTGTAAAGGAATATAATGAAGATGACGAATTTGCTCCTGTCATTGAGTTGACAAGCAGAAAGAAGAGTTCACATGAACTAAGCTTTAAGGAGAAAGAGGGTAACGAGTATTTTGTAATGGCATACTCGCTCTCAAATGCCACCTTTAAGGACAATAGCGGAGAAATCGTCAGATTAAAGGTTCAAGCAGAAGAGAATCTGCCTGAGGGAGAATACGGCATTGTGCTAAGCAATGTAATAATGACAACATCGGACGAGGAGAAGATTGAACAGGAAGCGTACAGCGGAACAATCGATGTGTCGTCAAAAACAGGAATTGAAGAGACCGGCGGCGACAGTAATATTACTATAAAATCGACAGAAGGCGGTATTGCAATTTACGGAACGGCAAACAATGACATTATATCAGTTTATGACGTTGACGGCAAATGCATAGCAGAAAGATTGTGCAAAAGCGGTAACAGCGCAATAAATACTGAGAGAACAAGAAACATCATTGTAACAGTTTCACGCAATGGAAAGGTAATCTTTACACGCAAATTCTTAAAAACAAAATAACAGCAAAGCATTAAAAAGCAAATGACATGAAAAGATTTTTTTATTTTATTGCAACCGGAACTATGGTTGCAGTTCTCAGCACATCATGTGGCAGTTCAAAGAGTGCCATGGAGAAAGCGCAATTTGAAGAGTGGAAAAGAAAGCAAATAGAGCACCAGCGAGAGGAGGAGCGGCAGAAAGATTTGAGACAGAATGCAGAGAGCAGCATTGGCGTCGAAATTGCAAAGAGCCAGGCTCAGCTGTATGCTGAAGACCCTAATGCCACAACCATGCGTGCATGGAGCAGTTATAATGGGTTCCCCGATGACGACCTTGAATTCATTGCAGCGCAACAGGCCCGTGGCGAACTTTCAAATATGATTTCCTCAATGGCTACTTCTGCATTCAGCAGTTTTGCTGACAGACTTAGAAAAGAGGGGCTCATTGACGGAAATTTGCAGAAAAAGATTAGCCAAGACGGAAAAACAACAAATAAAATAACTGTAGTTGCCGAGAATTTGATTAAAGGAAGTAAAGTTGCTGTATCAAATAGGTATGCACAGAAAGATGGCACACAAACTGCCTACGTTTGTGTTGAGATTGACCCGGCAATCGTCATTGAAAAGATTCGCAACGAAAAAAGCATTGAAGAAATTTTCAGTGAAAAGGAACAGCTGCTGAATGCATTCAAGTCAAAGAAATTTGAAGAAGAAATGCAAAGTTCCTTTGAAAGATACAAAGAAGAAAAAGCGAAATAATCACATAGAATGAGAAGGACAGCAATTCTATTCACAATAATGTTTCTGGGCATAGCAGGTTATGCCCAGAAACACAGTGACAAATTAAAGCCTCAATGGATGACAGACACTCCTGTGTCAAAAATTGATGGAATTTTTTATATTCCTGTATCAGTTTATTCAACTGACTATAATTCAATCTTCACACTATCCCTTAACGAACTTACAAAGCATTTGCCAAGGGAATGGAATGTAAAGACAAACACAGAGGTTACACGCGATTCCCACACAGAAAGGAGCAGCAACAGCATAACAAGGAATCAAAGGACCCAACATTACAGGCTTAATGTTGAGGCAAACGGTGAGCCGGTAGAAATACGCTGCAGAGTTGTTGACAGTTACTGGGAAAAAGAAAAAATCGGCGGGAACAAGCAGTACAAAGGCACAGTATTGTATCAGGTGTCAGCACCGGACGTCATGCTTGAGGAAGAAACGGCACTCACCACCACAAAATACGGTTTGAGCGGTTTTTGGCGTTCTGCAATTCTGCCTGGTTGGGGACAATGGCACAAAGGAAGCAAAGTCAAGGGATTTGCTTTCCTTGCATCTGAGGCCGCTGCGGTTGCCGGCATTATAGTAAGCGAGAACATGAGAGCCTCTTATATAAAAAAGGCAAAAGAACAGCCAAAATTTGTAAAGGAATATAGCAACAAGGCCGACAATTGGGAAAATGGGCGCAATGTCTGCATAGGTGTTGCTGCAGGAATATGGCTATACAATATTATAGATGCCCTTGTCAGTCCCGGAGCAAAGCGTGTTGTACTAAACCGCTCAAGCAATGGCGTTTACATTTCCCCAACAACAGGAACTAATGAAAGCGGCATTTCAATAGGCTACAACTTCTAACGGTAAACATAAGAGAGCACAACAATGGAAAAATGTAAATTATTTTTACTTTTATTTTTAACACCATACATTCTCTGTGCACAATTCAGCGGCAGCGGTACAGGCACATTGAATGACCCCTACCTAATAACGTCAGCCGAAGAGCTTTTTGAGGTCAGGAACGAACTTGGCGGGCATTACAAACTAATGAACGACATAGACCTCACCAATTGGATACAGGAAGACAGCCCAACCCAAGGTTGGTCGCCAATAGGAAACGCGCAGTCGCCTTTTACCGGGACATTTGACGGCAGCAGTCATTCTATTAAGGGACTATACATCAACCGCAACACAGATAATTGCGGTTTGTTTGGATACACAAATGGCGCAACAATAAAAAACACTGCAATAATCGCACCGGAAATAACAGGAGCAAACAACGTAGGCTGCATTACAGGTTACGTTTCTGGTGAAACTGTTATAAAGAACAACATCGTTATAAAAGGAAGTGTAACAGGGAAAAACAATGTAGGCGGAATCGCAGGATATAATTGTGCTCCCCAAATTACTAAAAGCGGTGATAAAACACATGTGTCTATAACAGGCAATTACAGTTCTTCAAGCATTACAGCAACTGAAGGATGCGGCGGAGGCATTATTGGATTCGCCATTGGCAGTTCATATATGCAAAGTGTCTATAACACCTATTTTCATTATCTATGTATTGACAACAATGCATTTTATGGAGAGGTATCCGCCACGCAGCATGCCGGCGGTATTGCCGGAAAGGCAGATATAGCAGAGTTATGCAGAAATATTTGCAAAGGAAACGTAAATGGTGAAAATTCTGTTAATGGCATCTGTTATAGATTAAGCGGGAGCAATGTTGGTTCAATTGACAAGAATGTATTTTGTGGAAACAGCCTCTCCTCAAAAGGGACAGACATACACCGCATATCAAACAACGCCACAGTGAATAATTACGCTTATAACGGCACTATAATATCCTCGAATGGAAAAGCTATTACCGTAGAAGACAACGAGAGTCACGGAATTGCCCATGGACTTAACGCATTAAGGAAACAGACAACGTACGAGGGTCTTGATTTTGACTTTACCGAATCTTGGTCTATTGTAAATGGAGAGACCTTTCCTTATATGATAACCCAAAGCACTCCTATTAAAGCGCCCTCGTTCACAGCCGGCAGCAAAGGAGTTATTTCAGGAACTGCGAGCGGAAACGGAAAGGTGTATGTTATTCGTGGCAATGCAGTATATGAAGCGCCTATTGTCGACAACAGCTGGAGCGTGCAGCTTGGCAATGTGACTGGGGGCGAGACTGTAGATGTATGTGTCCATTACGAAGGCAAGCAACCATCGACAGCCACAACGGTTACTGCAGAAGAGGTACATGTAGCGCCCACGACTAATTCCGGCGACGCAAATGGCGACGGCACCGTTGATACTGCTGACGTTGTTGCAATTGTAAACTGCATACTTGGCAAAGAATCACCATCATTTGTAAAAGGGAATGCCGATGTAAACAAAGACGGCGAAGTGCTTATTGACGATGCTGTACTTACCGTACAGATGATTCTTGACGCGCAATAATTTCATATTACTTAGAAACTTAGTTTCTAAACAAATTGCAGTCAAGCGGCGCGCCGCTTGACTGCAATTTGTTTTAATCAGTGTATATAAATGCATCACAGCTCCCACTCCTGCATCTCCTTGAGAAGGCGATAATCGGTAAAGTCTATTGTTGTGGGGGTTATGGCCACATAGTTGCTGTCGAGCGCTACGCGGTCGGCCTGGGGGTCTTTGTCCTCAACGGCGAACTCGCCCGTGAGCCACCACCACTCGCCGCCGCGGGGATGGATGTGCGCTTCCCACTCATTCACCCATGTTCCTGCTGCCTGGCGGCAAACCCTTACTCCCGCATAGGAGGGAGAATTGGGGAAATTCACATTCAGGCAGCTGCCGGCCGGAAGCCCGCGTTCAAGGACTTGCGCCACAACCTTGCGTATGACATCGTATGTGGGGGTAAAATCGGCGTCGGCATCGTGCGAGCAAAGAGAGAAGGCAATTGAGGGAATACCCTTCATGCAGCCTTCAAGCACAACACCCATTGTTCCTGAATAGTGGGCGTTGACAGCAGAGTTGTCTCCGTGGTTTATTCCGCCTACAACAAGACTGGGCCTGCGGGGAACAACCGCATGGCATGCAATTTTCACGCAGTCACATGGCGTGCCGGTACATGAGTATATTTCCAATCCCTCTTCCGAAGATATTTTTGTCAGTTTCACAGGCACTTCGCTGGTTATGCCGCATCCTTTGCCGGAACGGCCGATATGCGGTGCAACAACTACAACATCTCCAAATTCACGAAGCACGCTTACAAGGCAATTTATACCTTTCGCCTGGTATCCATCGTCATTGGACACCAGAATCAATGGTCTTTCATTCATAGCAAATTCTTTTTTTCCTCTTTATTTCCCCGCGAAGATACAAAAAATTTGCCGAATTAACCCAAATTGCATATCTTTACAAAACAAAATAAATTAGAATAACCATGGAGAGAAAATTCCTTGCAGCACTGCTTTTTGCAGCAGCATTTGTCTCACAGAGCAATGCACAGAGCATTTCCGTATCTCCCGCACCCCAGCAGATAACATGGGGCGATGATGTTGCATTCTCCAACAATGCTGCATACACGCTAAACGGAGCAGAGAGCGCAGATGCCGATGCTGTGAACCTGTTCAAGAAGAAGTTTGCCACAGCCGGCGGCACTGTAGACGTGATAATTGGCGAGCGCGGCGACGAGGCTGTTGCCGCATACGAGAGCCTTATCCCCCAAAAGGCCGAAGGATATTACCTTGAAGTCAAGGAGGGCAAGGTGGTCATTGCCGGCAACGACGGTTCGGGAACATACTACGGCGTACAGACATTCATACAGATAGCCTCGCAGCCGAACGTGATGAACGTAACCGTTGCCGACTACCCAAGCGTGCCGCAGCGCGGACTGGTTGAGGGCTATTATGGCAACCCCTACAGCGAGGCCGACCGCATGAGCCTTTTTGAGATGTTCGGCCGACAGAAGATGAATGTATATATCTACGGCCCTAAGGACGATGTTTACCACAAGGACAAATGGCGCGAGAACTACCCTGCTGCACAGGCCGCCAAGATAACAGAATATGTGAACGCAGCCAAAGCAAACAAGGTTGAGTTTGTATGGGCAATCCACCCGGGAAACGACATCAAGTGGAACAGGACCGACAGTGTGAACATTGTTAACAAGCTCAAGTCAATGTACAGCCTCGGCGTGCGCACCTTCGCTGTATTCTTTGATGACGTGTGGGGCGGAGAGGGCACACGCGGCGACAAGCAGGCAATGCTCATGAACTACATTACCGATGAACTTAACAAGGAATACCCCGACATCAACCCATGCATAATATGCCCAACCCAGTATAACAAGGGGTGGACAAGCGGCGACTATCTGCAGACACTTGGCAGCACAATGAACAAGGATGTAAGGATAATGTGGACAGGAAATTCCGTTGTGGACATGATTAACAAGAGCGACATGCAGTGGATTAACGCCCAAATAGGCCGCAAGGCATACATCTGGCTCAACTATCCGGTTACAGATTACTGCATAAACCATCTGCTCATGGGCCCTACATACGGCAACGACCTTGACATTGCCGAAATGATGTCGGGTTTCACGGCAAACCCAATGGAATATGCCGAGGCATCAAAAGTGTCCCTCTTCAGCATAGGCGACTACAACTGGAACATGCCGGCATACGATGCCGACAAGTCATGGGAGGCCGCAACAGAATACCTCATGCCCGAAAGCACAGAGGAGTTCCGCTTCTTCTGCATGAACAATGTTGACCTCGGCTCAACAGTCCATGGATTGCGCCGAATGAACGAATCGCCTGAGTTCGTTGAGGCAAAGAAGATATACGACCAGAACATTTCAACAGACAGGCCGGCAGCCTATGCGGCAGTGAGCGCGCAATTCGACAAGTTTGTTGAAGCTGCCAATGTGCTCCTTGCCACAGACGAGGCGCCCGCACTAACAAGCGAAATAGAACCGTGGCTGCTCAGCATGAAATATTTGGGAGAGAAGGGACGCAGTGTTGTACAGATGAACAATGCCCTGCTCTGCGAAAACCCCGACAGTTTCATAAACAGCTACCTGAGATACAAGGAGTTTGACGAGGCACAGGCCGCTTTGCGCGCCCGCGACTTCAGCGGCTCACTTAAGACTGCCACACCGGTTACAGCCACGCTGCATGTAGTGCCTTTCATAAAGAACCTGCTGGGCGAGCTTGTTACAGAGTACAAGGAAAAATATGACTACCGTACCGATGTATTCCCTGCACAAGTGCTTGAAAACGGCACATATTACATCATGTACAATGGCAGGTATCTCACTAACCTGAGCCCTAACACCGCAGGCAGCGTGCCGCAGTTCAGGGCTGCACTTGACACCATACGTCCGCAGCGCCAGGAGTGGAAGATTACTCTTGATGCAAGCACAAACCGCTACAAGATTATAAACCTTGAGGACAACCGATACCTCAACGAAAAGGGCGAATTCACGGTAAGTGACCAGACTAACCCTTATGAGCCGGCATGGCACACATACGAAATCATGCTCCTTGCAAACGGCAAATATGCAATACAGAACGGTGGCAGCGCCGGAACAAGCTTCTGGAGCATAAGCGGAGCGCGCATAGCCAAGAGCAACTCAAGCGACGCAATGCCCGACAAGTTTATCTTTGACCTTGTAAAGCCGGGAGAAACGCCAAAAGAGCCTCTTATAAGCAACGATGAGGTATATTACATAATGGATGGCGGCAAGTACCTTGCCAACAACAATGCAAACGGAAACGGCGGAACTCCCACATTCAGGGAAGTTGCCGAGCCCGACGCAAGGCACGAGTGGAAAATAACAGCCGACGCAAACGGAGGCAAATGCTGGAAGATAACAAGCTGTGCCGACAGCAGATACATAAACGAATACGGTGTATTCGGCACAAACCAGTATTATGCCGACTGGAACACATACCTCCTGACCGTTCTTGACGGCAAATGGTCACTGCAGTGGACACAATCGGCAACAAAGAACGGCATTAAATTCCTTGTAGTTGACAACACCCGCCTTAGCGCAATGGACGTGCCGCGCGCCGAGAGCTACACTGTCACCATCAAAAGAAAAGGCGACAACACAGCAATTGAAGATATTGAAACAAACAAAGAGGGCCTATCATTTGTTGGAGAGGAGATAATTGGCGGCATTGAAACAACAAGCATGGCAATTTACTCAATTGACGGCAGAGCGGCAAGAACCGCCGAAGGCAACCGCATTGCAACAGCAGGGCTTGCAAAAGGCGTGTACGTTATTGCTGTCAACAGCGGCAAAGAGAACAAAATGTATAAATTCTTAATCAAATAAAAAAATAAAACTATGAAAGAGAACATTTCAACCGTTTCCGGTCAAAGAATCAGGAACGCACAGATGGCTGTTTTTCGCCAGATGTATGTATGGATGACACTGGCATTGGCTATCACAGGCATAACAGCGCTCATCATTTCCAACGATGGAGAACTTATGTACAAAATATCCTCCGACCCCACAATTGTATGGATTGCGGTAATAGCCGAACTTGCGCTTGTAATAACACTTGCAAGCAGAATTCACAAAATGTCATTAGGCACAGCAACAATAGTGTTCATCATATACTCCATTCTCAACGGAGTGACAATGTCGCTGCTGTTCCTTGCCTATGCCGAGGCCACCATAACATCGACCTTCTTTGTAACAGCCGGCACATTTGCAGCAGTCAGCCTTTACGGATATGTTACCAAGAGCGACCTTTCAAGCTGGGGCAGCATATTCATGATGGCGCTTATTGGAATAATCATTGCTTCAATAGTGAACATCTTCATGGAGAGCAGCACTCTCTACTGGATTATAACATACGCCGGAGTGCTAATTTTTGTCGGTCTCACAGCATACGACACACAAAAAATCAAGCATGCCATTTTCGCTTCCGATGCAAGCGAAACCGCATACAAGATTGCGCTTATGGGAGCACTTGAACTCTACCTTGACTTCATTAACCTGTTCATCTATCTGTTGCGCATATTTGGCAACCGCGACTGACAAACAATGAAAAAAGCAACAGGGCGGTTCAAAAATCCCTATTGCAGAGCAAGCGAGGCTGCTAAAAAGCTTTTTAGCAGCCTCATTATTTTTTACCTCTTCTATCATAATCCTATCATAATCCCCAGCGCCTGTTCATAACTAATAAGGGAAAGCATTGAGAATATTCTGTTTTTTTTATACCTTTGCCGAATATTAGAATGCATAAGTACGCACTTTATCATTCTGCAAACTAAGAAAATATGGGAAAGATAATAGCATTGGCCAACCAGAAAGGCGGCGTTGGCAAGACAACGACCGCAATAAACCTCGCTGCATCATTGGCCACACTGGAAAAGAAAGTTCTTGTAATTGACGCCGACCCGCAGGCAAACGCATCATCGGGCTTAGGCATAGACATACGCGAAATCGAGTGCTCAATATATGAATGCCTTATAAACAAGGCTGCACCCGAAGAGGGCATACACAAGACCTGTGTTGAGGGACTTGACATAATACCGTCGCACATTGACCTTGTGGGTGCTGAAATTGAAATGCTTGACATGCCTAACAGGGAGAAAATCATGAGCAAGGCGCTTGAGAGCGTTAAGGACAAGTACGACTACATACTTATTGACTGTTCGCCATCATTGGGCCTGATAACAGTAAACTCGCTCACTGCAGCCGACTCTGTGATTATACCGGTGCAGTGCGAATATTTTGCGCTGGAAGGTATCAGCAAACTGCTGAACACAATAAAAATCATAAAATCAAACCTTAACCCCGGGCTGGACATTGAAGGTTTTCTCCTCACCATGTTCAACTCGCGCCTGCGCCTGAGCAATCAGATTTACAACGAGGTAAAGAAACACTTCCGCGAACTTGTGTTCAACACGGTAATACAGCGCAACATACGTTTGGGCGAAGCGCCAAGCATGGGTATTCCGGTTATAATGTACGATGCGGAGTCAACCGGAGCAAAGAACTACCTTGCGCTCGCCGAGGAGATAATAAACCGAAAGAACAGTTAATTTAGAGACTGCCTGAGCAGTTTCCATAATAACACCTCATACAATGGCAAAACAGAAATTCACATTAGGCCGCGGTCTTGACGCACTCATTTCAACCGATGCTGTGCGCACGTCCGGTTCATCATCAATAGGCGAAATTGAGATAGAAAAAATCTTCGCCAACCCCAACCAGCCCCGCCGCGACTTCAACGAAGAGGCTTTGCAGGAACTCGCCGATTCAATTAAGGAATTGGGAGTAATACAGCCCATCACCCTGCGCAAGATGGACGACGGCACTTATCAGATTATTGCCGGCGAAAGACGCTTCCGCGCATCGCAAATTGCCGGAAAGACAACCATCCCGGCCTACATACTGAAGGCCGACGACGAAGACACCATGGAAATGGCGCTCATTGAGAACATCCAGCGCGAGGACCTCAATCCGCTTGAAATAGCCCTTGCCTACCAGCAGCTCATAGAGCAGCACAGCCTCTCGCAAGAGCAGCTGAGCAAAAGAGTGGGCAAAGGACGCGCAACAATCGCCAATTTCCTGCGTCTGCTCAAGCTGCCCGCTTCAATACAGGTGGCACTCAAGGAGAAAAGAATCGACATGGGACACGCCAAGGCATTGCTGTCGCTTGATTCCCATGCCGAGCAGCTACGCATATTCCACGAAATCGAGGACAACTCCTACTCCGTGCGCGAGGTGGAAGAGATTGTACGCAACGCAAAAGAGGGAAAGAGCGAAAAGCCTGCCGCGCCCAAGAACGCAGCCGACAAGAAACAGGATGCCGTATACCACCAGCTGAAAAAACAGCTTACACAGTTCTTCCAGTCGCCAGTACAGCTTACATGTTCGGCAAAGGGAAGCGGCAAAATAAGCATCAAGTTCAAGAACGAGCAGGAACTTGAGCGCATAATATCCATGTTCGACAAGCTTAACCAATAAAAGCATACAGGAATATGACACGCAAGCTACTGACAGCACTGCTGATGACACTTCTTTTTTCGTCACACCATGCAACGGCACAGGTGAACGATTCCGTGTTGTCTTCACCCACAGATTCCACGCGTGTCATCAGACATACCGAATCCGAAGCTAAAGCCGCAGAGAGCGCCTACCGCGAAATGCAGAAAGAGACAGCGCTTATTATGCCCGACAGCAGCACGCTGAAAGCCGGGCAGCAAGAAAATGCCGCCAAAAGCATCACCCTGCGCAAGCCCGACCCAGTAAAAGCCACATGGCTGGCGCTCATAATTCCCGGCGGCGGACAGATATACAACCGCAAATACTGGAAACTGCCCATTGTTTACGGAGGTTTTGTAGGCTGCCTGTACGCATACAACTGGAACGGCCAAATGTACAAGGACTACCGTCAGGCCTATCTTGACATAATGGACAGCGACCCAAATACCGATTCATACAAGGACTTCTTCCGTCCAGGATACGATTTTGAGCGCAACAAGGAATATCTAAAGCAAGTATTCAAAAAGAGGAAGGACCGCTACCGCCGCTGGCGCGACCTCAGCATCTTTGCATTCATAGGCGTATATGCAGTATCAGTAATTGACGCCTATGTTGACGCCCAGCTATCAAGCTTTGACATTACAGATAACATAAACCTGACAGTAGAGCCGCAGAGAATACAGAAAACCGGCGGCATGCTGCACGAAGACTACTACGGGCTTAACTTCAACATAACATTCTAACTATGAAACACGCACCAAAAATACTGCTTATATCGGCACTTGCCACAACACTCTTTTCATGCAGCGCAATAAAGAAAACCTTCTTCCCTGAAAAGGTTGAGCAAACCGACGTTATTGAAGGAGCTGCAGAAGGCGAAGAGTGGAAAGAGGTTGGACCGGCAACAGAGATAGCCTTCGAAATAGAGCCCGACAGCGCAAGCATAAACACATACGGCTTTGACATGCCTGAAAGCATGGCAACAAACACCGACAGCCTGCTCAACAGCTGGCAGGCACGCAATCTCCTGCGCAAGCTTGATTGCGACGGTAACGGGCGCGACAAGATTGTCATGACCGACACCATGTTTGCCAAGCGCCTTATAAGCATTCCGTCAATTGTAAGAATGCGCTACAACAAACCGGTGCGCTCCTGCATCGACCGCTACCTCAAGAACCGCTCACAGGTATCGTACATGTTAGGAATTTCAGAGTTCTACATGCCAATGTTTGAGGCGGAGATTGACCGCCTTGGACTGCCGCATGAGCTGAAATACCTGCCTGTAATAGAATCGGCCATGAACCCCACCGCAAAATCACGCGTGGGCGCAAAGGGACTGTGGCAGTTCATGTTCGGCACATCCAAGCTCTATGGGCTAAAATCAAATAACTACATTGAGGACAGATACGACCCACTGAAATCAACCAAGGCTGCGCTCGCCTACCTTAAGGAGCTTTACACCATGTTCAACAGCTGGGAGCTTGCCATAGCAGCCTATAACTGCGGGCCGGGCAATGTGCGCAAGGCAATAACACGCTCAGGCGGCAAGACCGACTTTTGGAAAATATACCGCTGGCTGCCAAAGGAGACACGCGGCTATCTGCCGGCATTCATAGCGGCCAACTATATAATGACATACTATGAGGACCATGGAATCTGCCCCATGGAGCCCAACATACCCATTGCAACCGACACAATACAGATAAACAGGAATCTGCACTTCAAGCAAATAGTTGAGGTGTGCGGTGCAAGCCTCGAGGAACTGAGAGCGCTTAACCCGCAATACATAAAGGACATTATCCCCGGAGAGAATGAAGCCTACACCCTTCGCCTTACCAATGACATGGTAACAAAGTTCATTGAGAACGAGGATAAGATATACAGCCACAAGGCCGACGTATATTTCCCCGACAGGGACATTGCCAAAATGCTGAAGGAGGCAAAAGCCAACAACGAGGGATACAGCGGCAAGCTCGTCTACCATAAAATAAAGAAAGGCGAGACACTTAACAAAATTGCGCGCAAATACAAGGTGACCGTTAAGCAGATTATGAAGTGGAACAAGATGCGCAACACTAAGATTAGAGTAGGAAAAACCCTTAAGATATACCGTTAGCACTCATGGACAACAACGACGAGAGGAATCACAGCGGCGAGGAGGCTGCAATAAACGCAGCCTTTCAGGAACTGCTTGACATATATCTGGCATCGCAGCACCGCAAGAAAGTTGAACTCATAACAAAAGCCTTCAACTTTGCCCGCCAGGCGCACAAAGGCGTTCGCCGTCACAGCGGCGAACCGTACATAATGCACCCTCTTGCCGTAGCAAAGATTGTATGCAAGGAGATTGGCCTTGGCTCAACCTCCATCTGTTCGGCTCTGCTGCACGACGTTGTAGAAGATACTGACTACACGGTTGAGGACATTAGAAACCTCTTTGGCGACAAGATTGCCGAAATTGTTGACGGACTGACAAAAATATCGGGCGGCGTATTCGGCACACAAGCATCAGAGCAGGCCGAGAACTTCAAGAAGCTGCTGCTCACAATGAGCGAGGACATTAGGGTAATCCTCATAAAGATTGCCGACCGCTTGCACAACATGCGCACGCTCAAGCACATGCAGATAAACAAGCAGTACAAGATTGCCGGCGAAACCTTATATATATATGCCCCAATAGCCTACCGCCTTGGACTGAGCAAAATCAAGACCGAACTTGAAAACCTCAGCTTCAAATATGAGCACCCCGAAGAGTACGCACGCATAGAGAAAAAGATTGAAAAGACACAGCTCGAACGCGACATTCTCTACACTGAATTCACACAGCCCATCTGCGAGCAGCTCGATGCAATGGGACTGGACTACAGAATCATTGGCCGCGTAAAGACCCCCTACTCCATCTGGAACAAGATGCAGAAGAAGAATGTTGCCTTTGAGGACATTTTTGATATTCTTGCTGTGCGCATAATCTTCACCCCGCGAAGCGACAAGGACGAGAACAATGAATGCTTCAACATATATATAGCGCTCACAAAACTCTACAATGCCCACCCCGACCGTCTGCGCGACTGGGTAAACAAGCCGCGTACAAACGGATACAAGGCACTGCACGCAACATTCATGAGCCAGCGGGGCGAATGGATTGAAGTGCAGATACGAAGCGAGAAAATGAACGAGGTTGCCGAAAAGGGAATCGCAGCCCACTGGAAATACAAAAGCCTTGGAGAGAGTTCCAACGACGACCAGCTCGACAACTGGCTGCACACCATCAAGGAGATTCTCGATGACCCTCAGCCCAACGCCCTTGACTTCCTCGACACGATAAAGCTCAACCTGTATGCAACCGAAATATTTGTCTTCACCCCCAAGGGCGACATCAAGACAATGCCACAGAACTGCACCGCGCTCGACCTGGCATACAGCATACACACATTTTTGGGCAACCATTGCATAGGCGCAAAGGTAAACCACAGGCTTGTACCCATGAGCCACCAGCTTCAGAGCGGCGACCAGGTTGAAATCCTCACCTCCAACGCCCCGCGAGTAGAGGAAAGCTGGCTCTCGTTTGTTACAACAGCAAAGGCGCGCAGCAAGATACAGGCTGCACTGCGCCGCCAGCAGCGCCTGCTGCAGCACGAGGGAGAGGAGAAACTGAACGCATTCCTTGAACAGGAGGGACTGGGCAACCACGCAGGAAACATTGAGAAACTGTGGAAGTTCCACAAGCTGAAGGACCGCGACGAGCTTATGCTTGCAATAGGCAAGGGAACTGTAGCACTTGGCAGCGATGACAAGGATGCGCTCCTTGGCAACAAGAAGTTCAGTTTCCAGTCACTCTTTACATTCAATCGCGACAAGAAAAAAGAGACACAAGAGGCCGAAAGGCATAACGAGGTCGACCGCAAGGCAACAATCAACCTTACCGACGAAAATCTAAACAGCAGATATATAATTGCCGACTGCTGCAACCCCATCCCCGGCGACGATGTTCTCGGTTACTACGATGAGGAAAAGCATATAATAATCCACAAGCGCAGCTGCCCTAATGCAAACGCCCTGAAAAGCAGCCATGGCGACAGGATTCTTGCTGCAAAATGGGAGACCCACAAACAGCTCTATTTTGTTGTGCCCATTCAAATAAAGGGCATTGACGGCATGGGAGTGCTGCACGAAATAACAACAATAATATACCAGCAGCTCAATGCCAACATACAGAAACTGCATCTTGAAAGCAACGACGGCATCTTTGAGGGAACTTTTTGGGTAAATGTTCACGATGTTGAGGATGTAAAGGAGATATGCAGCAATCTAAAGAAGATAAAGAACATAAAGACCATTGCAAGAATAGGGTAAACACCCGCTGCACCTCCCCGCAGCAAAAATAGGCAAAACACACTATGCAGCTTACAAACGGAACTGAACTCAAAAGAGGAGATTACCGCATACTTGGCATTCTTGGCCAGGGCGGTTTTGGCATAACATATCTTGCCCTGCAAGTAAAGCTCAACCGCAAGGTGGCAATTAAGGAGTTCTTTATGAAAGACCTCTGCAACCGCGATGATGACGGTTCACATGTTTCTGTGGGTTCTGTAGGAAGCAAGGATTTGGTTGAGCGCTTCAAGCAGAAGTTCCTTAAGGAAGCAGGGCTTATAGCATCATTTGACAATACGAACATCATAAGGATATATGACGTCTTTGAAGAGAACGGCACTGCATACTACGTTATGGAGTACCTCGAAGGCAAAAGCCTAAAGGCTCTTGTTGACGAGAGCGGCGCACTCCCCGAGGCCCTTGCCGTAAAATACATACGCCAGGTTGCCGGAGCGCTTAAGGAGGTGCACGAGAACAATCTGCTGCACCTTGACGTAAAGCCCGCCAACATAATGCTCGACAAGAAAGGCAACGCCGTT